>JBOIFQ010000001.1:0-1787 GCA_050741655.1 Burkholderiales bacterium
TGGTCATCGGCAGCGGCGGCAGGGAGCATGCGCTGGCGTGGCGGCTGTCGCAGTCGCCCAAGGTCCAGAAAGTTTTTGTCGCGCCCGGCAACGGCGGCACCGCGCTGGAGCCGGATTTGCAGAATGTGGCGCTGGAGGCCATCCCCGATCTCATCGCATTCGCTAAAAAAGAACAGATTCATCTCACCGTGGTCGGCCCCGAGGCGCCGCTGGCACTAGGCGTGGTAGATGCGTTCCGCGAAGCGGGACTCAAAATTTTCGGCCCCACCCAAAAAGCCGCGCAGCTCGAAAGCTCCAAGGATTTCGCCAAGAGCTTCATGCAGCGCCACGGTCTTCCCACCGCCGCTTATTCCACTTTCAGCACTGCCGCTCAAGCGCATGCCTATATTGAGAGCCGAGGAGCGCCCATCGTCATCAAGGCCGATGGCCTGGCCGCCGGCAAAGGCGTGGTGGTGGCGATGAATAGCGAGGACGCGCACGCCGCGGTGGACATGATGCTGGTAGGCAACAAAATGGGCGCGGCCGGCGCGCGCGTGGTGATCGAAGAATATCTGGAAGGCGAAGAGGCGAGTTTTATCGTCATGTGCGATGGTGAAAACATTCTGCCGCTCGCCACCAGCCAGGACCACAAACGGCTCAAGGATGGCGATGCGGGTCCCAACACCGGCGGCATGGGCGCGTATTCTCCCGCGCCGGTGGTCACGCCCGCTCTGCACAATCGCGTGATGCGCGAAATCATACAGCCCGCCGTCAAGGGCATGGCGCAGGACGGCATTCCCTACGCCGGCTTTCTCTACGCCGGGCTGATGATAGATAAACTGGGCAACCCCAAGGTGCTGGAATTCAACTGCCGCATGGGCGACCCTGAAACCCAACCCATCATGCTGCGGCTCAAAAGTAATTTTCTGAAAATAATCGAGCACGCGGTGAACGGCACGCTGAATAAAATCGAAGCCGAATGGGATCGCCGCGTGGCGCTGGGCGTGGTGCTGGCGGCGGCGAATTATCCCGATGCGCCGAAACAAGGCGACGCCATCAGCGGCTTGCCCAAGGCGGGTGAGGATTTCAAGGTCTTCCACGCCGGCACCCAATTGAACGGCAAGAGTGTGTTCACCAGCGGCGGGCGCGTGCTGTGCGTCACCGCCCTGGGTGACAATGTCAAAATGGCGCAGCGCCGCGCGTATGAAATCGCCGAAGGCATCTGTTTCGACGGCATGCAAATGCGGCGCGACATCGGTTACCGCGCCATCAACGCGAAAAAACACGGCTAGCCACAGAGATCACAGAGACCACGGAGAAAAACTTCGATGACTGTCATTCTGAGGGCAAAGCCCGAAGAATCTGCTTTAATGATATTTGAAATAAAAAGCAGATTCCTCGCCGTAGCCGCTGCCCGGAATGACGAGTGTGATTTGCAAGAATTTTCTCTGTGAACTCCGTGCTCTCTGTGGCTAAAATAGCTTTATGAATCCGGAAGCCGTCAAACAATACCTTACCGATTTGCAAGCGCGCATCGTCCTGCGCCTGGCGCAGTTTGAAAGCAAGGTATTCAGCGCCGATTCCTGGCAACGCCCAGAAGGCGGCGGCGGATTAAGCTGCATGGTCGAAGACGGCAAGGTGTTCGAGCGCGGCGGGGTGAATTTCTCGCATGTATCCGGCGAAAAACTCCCGTCTTCCGCCAGCGCTGCACGCCCCGAATTGGCGGGCCGCTCGTTCGAGGCAATGGGTATTTCAGTGGTCATGCACCCGCTTAATCCCTACTGTCCGACGGTGCATTTGAATGTGCG
>JBOIFQ010000002.1:0-4280 GCA_050741655.1 Burkholderiales bacterium
GTGCCCACCACCTGACCATCCACTTCGTAGGCCGCGGTCACCACGCTGCATTCGTCCAGCGGCACCAGTCCCGATTCGCCGCCGATGAAAATCTGCACACCGTGCGCGCGGCTGCTGAGATCGAGCAACTGCACCAGCGCGGTTTTCTGCTCGAACAGGTCAAACAATTTTCTCAGCCGCGCCATGTCGGAAGAAAGGTCATGCACGTGCAGCAGATTGTGCTCGCCGGAAATCACGAAATCGCCGGCCGATTCCGACATCGCTTCGCTGCCGGCTTGCAGTGCCGCGGTCATCAACAGGCTCATGTCGCTGTGCAGCTGCCGCAGTTCGTCTTGGAGATTGTGGCGGATTTGATCAAAAGTCTTGCCGGCGTAATGCTGGTTGAGGAAATTTCCCGCTTGAGTGAGCTCGGAAGACGTGTAATTTCTTTCGGTGAACAGAATCCGGTTTTGCACATCGCCATCGGGCGTGACGATGATGAGCAGGATGCGCTTCTCCGCCAGCTGCAGGAATTCAAGATGGCGGAAGGTCGCGCTGTGGCGCTTGGGGTTCATCACCACGCCAGCGAAGTGCGTGAGATCGGACAGCAGATGCGAGGCCGAAGACATGAGCCGCTGCGTGTTCTCGGTCTGCAACTGGCTTTCCAGCTGATCAATCTGCACCTGCTCGAACGGTTTGACGGCCAGCAGCGTGTCAACGAAAAAACGGTAGCCGCGCGCGGTGGGCACGCGCCCCGCGGAGGTATGCGGGCTGGCGATAAAACCCATCTCTTCCAGGTCGGCCATGATATTGCGGATGCTAGCTGCGCTCAGGTCGAGGCCGGAGTATTTCGACAGCGCGCGCGAACCCACCGGCTGGCCGTCGCTGATGTAGCGTTCCACCAGTGTTTTCAGCAGGATTTGCGCACGTTCGTTGAGCATGAAATTATTGTAGCAGCAATCCGCGTCAAGCAGTCGGTCAGCGGCAAAAGCCGCGCTCCCGGCCGTCGATGGCTGAGTGCGGTGAAATATGCTTTAATGCCCGGCATGAATAACGCGTTTAAAACCGTCGCCCTCATCGGCAAATACAAGAGTCCGGAAATCGCCGAGCACCTGCTGGGTCTCGCGCTGTTTTTGCAGCAGCGCGGCGTGAAAGTGCTGGTGGACCGGCTGACTGCCGCGCATCTGGAAAAAAATGATTACCCGGCGCTGCCGCTGGAGGAAATCGGCAAGCAGGCGGATCTCGCCGTGGTGCTGGGCGGCGACGGCACCATGCTCAATATCGCGCGCACTTTCGCCCCCTACGACGTGGCGCTGGTGGGCGTGAATCAGGGACGGCTGGGTTTTCTCACCGACGTTTCGGTGGACACCATGCTGGAAACCATGACCGCCATTCTCGACGGCGAATACGTGACCGAGGAACGCATGCTGCTGTCGGCTGAAATTGTCAGCAACAGCAAAAGCGTGCTCAAAGTACTGGCGTTCAACGACGTGGTAGTGAGCAAAGGCGCCAAGGGCAGCATGGTCGAGTTCGATGTGCACATAGACGGCCAGTTCGTTTACACCCTGCGCTCCGACGGGCTGATTGTCGCCACGCCCACCGGCTCCACCGCTTATGCGCTGTCATCCGGCGGGCCGATTGTGCATCCGTCTTTGAGTCTGATTGCGCTGGTGCCGGTGTCACCGCACACCTTGAGCAACCGGCCGGTGGTGGTGGGCGGCGATAGCATCGTCGAAATCCTGATGCACGATTCGGACGATGCGCGCGCGCATTTCGACAGCCATTCGCATTTCGATTTGCGTGACGGTGACAAAATCATCGTCAGCCGCGCCCGCGACAGCATCCGCCTGCTGCATCCGGTGGGGCACAATTACTACCACATGCTGCGCGAAAAGCTGCACTGGAGCAAAACCTCGTAGCCGACTTAAAGCAAACAAACGTCAAAACCCATGATAGTCATTGCGAGCCTTCAGCCGCGAGCAACGCGTGGTGGTCTAGCGAAGCAATCTCGGGAAAAAACAAGATTGCTTTGTCGCGCTTCGCGCTCCTCGCAAAGACAGGTCTTTACGTCATGCCGGTCAACTATTTGATATTCTCATGCTACAAGCTCTGAGCATCCGCGATTTCGTCATTGTTGATTCGATGGAGCTGGCATTCAGGCCGGGCTTCACCGTGCTCACCGGCGAAACCGGCGCCGGAAAATCCATCTTGATAGACGCACTGGCGCTGACGCTGGGCGAGCGCGCCGACGGCGCGGTGGTAAGGCAAGGGGCAGAGCGCGCCGAAATCAGCGCCGAATTCGATATCACGAAACTATCAGCGCTTTCCGATTGGCTGTGCGAAAACGATTTGCAAGGCGACCCCGGCGTGTGCCTGATGCGCCGGGTGATAGACGCGAGCGGCAAATCGCGCGGCTTCATCAATGGCCACAGCGCGACCGCGCAGCAATTGCGCGAAGCAGGAGAGAAGCTGGTGGAAATCCACGGCCAGCACGCGCACCAGACGCTGCTCAAAAACGACTCGCAGCGCGAGCTGCTGGATGCCTTTGGCGGATGGCATCCGCTCGCGGCGCAGGTAGCCGGGCATTATCGCAAATGGCAGGGCCTGAGCAAAAAGCGCAGCGAATGGGAAACCAACGCCGCCGCTATCATGGCCGAGCGCGAACAGCTCGAATGGCAGGTGCGTGAACTGAAGACGCTGAATTTTTCAATAGAAGAATGGGGAACCCTCAACCATGAACACAGCCGCCTGTCGCATGCGGCAAGCCTGATTGAAGCCGCGCAATTCGGGCTGGATGCGCTGTCCGAAAACGAGCAGGCGCTGATTACCCAGCTCAATGCGCTGATTCTGCGATTTCAGAATCTCACCGAATACGACGCCGGCTTGAAGGAAATTCTGGATGCGCTGGAGCCGGCGCAAATTCAGATGCAGGAAGCGGTGTATGCGCTGCGCCATTACCAGCAGAAACTCGATCCCGATCCGCAGCGTCTTGAGGCCGCCGAGCGGCGCCTGGACGCGATTCATTCCACCGCGCGCAAACATCGCGTCAAACCTGAAGAGCTTCCCGAGTTGCTGCAAAAATTTGATGCGCGCTTGCAGGAAATGGGCGGCGTGGGTGGAATAGAGGAATTAAAGGAGCAGGAAAATGCCACACGCGCGGAGTATGAGACCCACGCCAAAAAATTAAGCGCGGGGCGAAAAAAAACCGCCAAGACACTTGCCACCGAAGTCACCGCGGCGATGCAGGATCTCGCCATGAGCGGCGGGGAATTTTCCGTGGCGCTTAATCCGCTGCAAGAAGCCGCAGTGTTTGGTCTGGAGCAGATTGAATTTCTGGTGAGCGCGCACAAAAGCCTGCCGTTGCGCCCGCTCGCCAAAGTGGCTTCCGGCGGCGAACTATCGCGCATCAGTTTGGGCATACAAGTCGTCACCAGCAAAGTCGGCGCGGTGCCGACCATGGTCTTCGACGAAGTGGATGCCGGCATCGGCGGGCGCGTGGCCGAAATCGTCGGGCGCTTGCTGAAAAAACTCGGCAAGGAACGGCAGGTGCTCGTCATCACTCATCTGCCGCAAGTCGCGGCGGCGGGCGATCAGCAATGGCAGGTGAATAAAACCTCGGCCAATGGCACGGTCCTGAGCCGCATCGAAGTGATGAATGAAAAAGCGCGCATCGAGGAAATCGCGCGCATGCTGGGTGGAGTGAAAATCACCGAAACCACGCGTAAGCACGCGGCGGAGATGTTGGGGGTTAAGGGCTGAAATGCTGAACCGCCAAGGACGCAAAGGACGCCAAGGAAATCAATCTAAAACTGGCGCAGTTCGAGCTCTGGCCGGTTTCCCGACCAAGACTCGAACCCGGGCCTACGGATTAACAGACTCATCCGATAAACGCAAGTTGTTGATTTAGGTCCGCCCTCACTCACTTAAACTCGCCAAAACTCCTACGTTTCCCCTACGTTTTGGGTGTGTATTGACTGCGCATTGACAAGACCCGTGACGGCATCTACGATGTAGACACGTGTAGATACATTGGGTGATGCGATGGCGACAAAAGGCTTGCGAATGGAACTCATGGTGTCGAAGTGGGGTAACAGCCTCGCGGTGCGCTTGCCGGCTGAATCGGCCAAGAAAATCGGCGTGGGTGAGGGCGATACGCTCATTGCGGAGGTCTCGGCTGACGGGCGCCTGGTCCTCGCCCCGGAAGGCCGTGCCGTCGGCAAGGCGGAATCGCGCCGTCTACGTCAATTTCTCGGCCGCCAGAAGGAGACGAAGCCGGTGGTCGGGGACATGCGCCGCAGCGC
>JBOIFQ010000003.1:0-3029 GCA_050741655.1 Burkholderiales bacterium
GATTCGCCCAGACCGCCCATGCCGCCGGTGACCACGACTATTCTTTTTCCTGCCATGTTGTTCTCCTCAAATAAATCTTGTTTAAAAATACCACATCATGCCGGCTTGAAATTCGGTGGCTCACAACGCGCTTTCACATAACGTCCCGGCGCGGGCTCGATTTCGCCGCCCAGTGTGGTACGCGCCGGAATAGTCTTGCCGCGTCTTTGCTTTATCCACTGCATCCAATGTGGCCACCAGCTGCCAGGCTGGGAGGGTGCGGCAGCGAGCCAGCTTTCCGCATCTGATGTCAGTGCGCCGCTGCAAAAACCGCGCTTGCTTTTGGCCGGAGGGTTGACCACGCCGGCAATATGCCCGCTGCCAGTGAGCACGAATTCGATCTGTCCCTTGAGCAGCGCGGCGCTGGCGTAGGCCGATTTCCATGGCACGATGTGGTCCTCGCGCGCCGCCAGCACAAAAGTGGGCAGATTGATTTTAGCCAGATCCACCGGCACGCCGCACATGGAGAGCTTACCGGGGATTTTCAGCTGGTTTTGCAAATACATGCTGCGCACGTAGTAAACATACATCGGCCCCGGCAGATTGGTGCTGTCGCAATTCCAGTACAGCAGATCAAAGGCATCGGGTGTCTTGCCCTTGAGATAATTGTTCACCACATAAAACCATACCAGTTCGTTGGCGCGCAGGCTGGCGAAAGCCAGCGCCAGATCGCGCCCCGGAATCAGCCCGCCACCGCCGACATCGGCTTCACGTTTTTGCACATAAGCCGCATCCACGTAAGCGCTGATTTCTCCGCTATCGGAAAAATCCAGCATGGTAGTGAGCAGGGTGAGGCTGTTGACCGGATTGCGCCGCCTGGCGCGCAGCACCGCCAGCGCGCAGGCGAGCAGCGTGCCGCCCACGCAGAAACCCAGCGCGTTGAGTTTTTTGGTAGCGGCAAGCGCGAGCGTGCTGTTGATCGCCTGAATCACGCCGAGTTCGAGATAATCATCCCAGGTGAGATGCCCCAGTTCAGCGGGAATATTGCGCCAGGACAGCATGAAAACAGTGTGGCCTTGCTCGACGCAGTAGCGCACGAAGGAATTTTCCGCTTGCAGGTCGAGCACGTAGTATTTATTGATGCAGGGCGGGATGATGAGCAGCGGCAGCTCGCCCACGGTTTCGGTGAGCGGCCGGTACTGAATGAGCTGGATCAATTCGTTCTCGAACACCACCGCGCCTTCGGTGGTGGCGAGATTGCCGCCGACTTCGAAAGCCGACTCGTCGGTCATGGAGATGCGGCCTTTCTCCAGATCCTCAATCAGGTTTTTCAAGCCGCGGCTGATGTTTTCGCCGTCGCTGTTGGCCGCGAGCTTCAGCACTTCCGGATTGGTCGCCGGGAAATTGGCGGGCGAGAGCGCGTCAATATACTGCTTGGTGAAAAAACGCAATTTCCTCTTGGCTTCGGGGTCCACCCTGGCCGCGTCCACTAGTTCCATCAGCCAGTGCGAAGTCAGCAAATAGGTTTGCTTGAGATAATCGAACAGCGGCAGGGTATTCCATTCGGGAGCCTGAAAACGGCGGTCACCTTTCTCCGGGGCCGCCACCGGCGCGGAAACCTCGCCGGGCTGGTGTCCCAGCATTTGCATCCACAAATCCACCTGCTTCTGGTAATAACGGTTGTGGATATTCCTCAGCTGCTGCATGTCCTGCGCCGCGCCGGCGGTAAGCAGCTGAAACATTTCGCCCGCCTTATCCAGATTGTGCTGGCTGGAAAGATTTTTCAGCAGCTCCTGCATGAGCTGCTGATTCACCTCCGAAAAAGGCGGGGACGGCGGCGATTCTGGTTGCGAGCTCATGGGAAGAATAGGATTATGATTTACTGCAACTTTGCGCCTGCTGCGGACTGGCTGTCAAGAATGCGGGGTTTTCGGTGGTGGGTCAGTTTGATCAGAATAAGGCGTTCGTCCTGAGCTTGTCGAAGGAGAACAGCCGTTCATGGTTCGACTGGGGCTCACCACGAACGGTTTCTAATTGACTCACTACTAGGTTTTGGCATGTATATCGTGGCAATTGCATGGATTTATGTGGTGGGCGCGATGGCGTTCACCGAGACCAGCCTGGTCGCGGGCGTGCTTACTTTTGTTTGTTACGGCCTGGCGCCGCTGGCGCTGTTGCTATGGCTGGTTGGCACGCCGCAGCGCAAGAGGAATAAATTACGCGAAATAACCCGAGAGGCCGCGCGCGAGCCAGATGGAACCGATGCCGAGCGTGATGAGTAATACCTGCTGCATGGTGGCGTGCAATTCGGGACGTTTGTGCAAGCCCGGAATCAAATCCGCTACCGCGACATAAAGCATGCTGGCGATGGCCAGGCCGAGGATGAGCGGTACCATCTGCTGCATGCTGTGCAGGGCCAAGTAAGCGAGCAGCCCGCCCAACAGCGTAGCCGTGCTGGAAAGCAGATTGAAAATGAATGCCTGTTTGCGCGTATAACCCGAGTGCAGCAGGATCAGGAAATCGCCGACTTCCTGCGGAATTTCATGCGCGATGATGGCGAGCGAAGTGACGATGCCGAGCTTTACATCGGCGAGAAACGCCGCCGCGATCAAAATGCCATCCACGAAATTGTGGAAGGTATTGCCGATCATGATCATCATTCCGCTGCGTCCTTGATCATGTTGCGGAGCATCGCCGCCGTGCGCCTCGCATTCATCCTGGTGGCAGTGCCGCCACAGCACCAGTTTTTCCAGCACGAAGAACAGCAGAATGCCGAACAGGATGGTGGCGGTCATGTGTTCCACGTTGCGCGAGAGTTCGAACGCATGCGGCAGGATTTCCAGGAACACCGCGCCCAGCAGCGCGCCGATGGCGTAGCTCACCAGCAGCGGCAGCCACGCCGCGCGCGCATTCAATGCCACCGCCGCGGCGAACAGCACGCTCAACACGCCGCCAGCGGCGCTCGCCAGCACAATCCAGCCTAGAACGGACATGATAAAAAATGAAACGTGGAAAGTGAAAAGTGAGTTAAATTCATGCCGCTATTATAC
>JBOIFQ010000004.1:0-26212 GCA_050741655.1 Burkholderiales bacterium
TATCAATAATCCCCGCGCTGCGAATTTACCGACGCCGTGAGCAGATGGCGGCGAGGCCCGCCGCCTAAATGTTCGCGTACATCATCCGCCGCCTGCTTTACGCGATCCCGATTCTGATCGGGGTGAACATCATTACTTTCGCGCTGTTTTTCGTGGTCAATACACCGGACGACATCGCGCGCATGCAGCTGGGCGTGAAGCGCGTGACGCCGGAAGCGATTGCCAAATGGAAACAGGACCACGGTTATGACCAGCCGCTATTGTTTAATGCCAGTGCGCAGGGTGCGGGCAAACTCGGCCAAACTATTTTTTATGAAAAATCGGTGCGCATGTTCGTGTTCGATTTCGGTGCCGCCGATGACGGGCGCGACATCGCCTACGAAATCAGGACGCGCATGGGGCCCAGTCTCGCCATTGCGCTGCCGGTGTTTATTATCGGGCTGCTGGTCAATATCACGTTCGCGCTGCTGATTGCTTTTTTCCGTGCAACTTACATAGACTTTTGGGGCGTGGTGCTGTGTGTGGCGATGATGTCCATCTCCGGATTGTTTTACATCATCAGCGGCCAGTATCTGGTGAGCAAGCTATGGAACCTGGTGCCGATATCGGGGTTTGCGTACGGTTTCGATTCGGTCAAGTTTGTCATGCTGCCGGTGCTGGTGGGGGTGATCGGCGGCATCGGCAGCGGCACGCGCTGGTACCGCTCCATATTCCTCGAAGAAATCAACCGCGATTATGTGCGCACCGCGCGCGCCAAGGGCTTGTCCGAGCTGCGCGTGCTATTCAAGCATGTGCTGAAAAACGCCATGATTCCTATCCTCACCGGCGCGGTGGTGGTGATTCCGCTTTTATTCATGGGCAGCCTGATTGCGGAATCTTTCTTCGGTATTCCTGGGTTGGGCAGCTACACCATAGACGCCATCAACTCGCAGGATTTCGCGGTGGTACGCGCCATGGTGTTTATCGGCTCGGTGTTTTACATCGTCGGATTGATACTTACCGATATTTCCTACACTTTGGTGGATCCGCGGATAAGGCTGGAATAGACAGGATTAACAGGATTTCCCAGGATATACAGGATTTTTATGGACGAAAAAGAAATCACGGAACGAATAATTGGGTGCGCATTCAAGGTACACCGTAGCCTTGGAGCGGGTTTTTTGGAAAAGGTCTATGAGAACGCCTTACTCATTGAATTAAATAAATCCGGTTTGCATGCGCAACAACAAGCGCCGGTACCGGTGCTTTATGAAGGGCAAAAAGTCGGAGAGTATTTTGCTGATCTTTTGGTTGAGAAAAAGATTGTCTGTGAACTCAAAGCGGTTGATTCATTGGGCCGAGAACATGAAGTGCAATTGGTAAATTACCTGACTGCAACAGGACTGGAGATTGGATTATTGATCAACTTTGGCAAAAGCGTCACGGTAAAGCGAAAATTCAAAACTTATACAAACTCTAAAGAAAGTATTAATCCTGTTAATCCAGAATAATCCTGTGAATCCTGTCTAATTTATGTCTTTCACGCCTGCTATTCTCTGGACGGACTGGCTGATTTATCTGCTGCTGGTGCTGATCGCGCTTTTCGTCTGGACCGTGCGCGGCAGGCCGCACTTGTCGGCGCCGTGGCGCAGAGTGGCGCACAGCAAGAGCGGCATGGTGGCGGCAACCGTATTGGCCATCTATCTCGTTGTAGGTCTGCTCGACTCAGTGCATTTCCGCTTGCCGCTGGAGAATAATAACGCTGAAGGCAGGCGCGTTTATTCGGTGGAAGCGCTGAGCCTGCTCGATGTGCTGCTGCAGCCGCTGCGCGTGAACAAGGAAAAAACCTATTCGGCGCCGCTGGCGACGCATTTATTTTCCAAGGAAATGGTGCAGCTGCCGGACGGCAGGGAAATCAGGGATTACCCGCGGCTCAAATATGGCGGCGCGCATTTGCAGAATCCCGCGGCAGAACAGGGCGGGGACATGACTTGGCGTGTTTTGCACGGCGTGGTTCTTGCAGTGCTGTGCTGGATTGCGATCGCCGCGCTTGTGGCCAAGCTGCTGGCGCGGCGCGCGCGCCAGAGTTTTCATGACACCACAAGAACTTTGTGGCGCGGCGAGAGCGAAATTCCCTGGAACGCCGTTCTGATAACCCTGGGCGTGCTGCTGCTGATGGCTTTTCCGCTGGCGCTGCTCTCCACTCATTATCACGTGCTGGGCACCGACAAGGTCGGGCAGGACGTGCTGTATCTCTCCCTCAAAAGCATACGCACCGGTTTGATCATCGGCACGCTCACCACGCTGGTGATGCTGCCGTTCGCGCTGGCGCTGGGCATCATGGCGGGCTATTTCAGAGGCTGGGTGGATGACCTGATTCAATATTTCTACACCACCTGGAGCTCTATTCCCGATGTGTTGTTGATTGCGGCGTTGGTGTTGACCATGCAGGTATTTATGGACAAGCACCCGCAGCTTTTCACCACCATTACCGAGCGCGCCGATTTCCGCTTGCTAATTTTGTGCATCATCCTGGGCGTGACCAGCTGGACCAGCCTGTGCCGCTTGCTGCGCGGCGAGACGTTGAAAATGCGCGAGCTGGAATACATCCAGGCGGCGCATGCGTTCGGCGTGCCGCACTGGCGCATCATGACGCGGCATATCCTGCCCAACGTCATGCACATCGTGCTGATTACCGTGGTGCTGGCTTTCAGCGGACTGGTGCTGGCGGAAGCGGTGCTGTCTTATGTCGGTGTGGGCGTGGATCCTTCGATGATCAGCTTCGGCACCATGATCAACGCCGCGCGGCTGGAAATGGCGCGCGAGCCCATAGTCTGGTGGTCGCTGCTGGCGGCGTTCCTGTTCATGTTCGTGCTGGTGCTGGCCGCCAATCTTTTTGCCGATGCGGTGCGCGATGCGTTCGACCCGCGCGTGCGAACGAGAACAAAAGCATTTACCGCCAAGTACGCCAGGGACGCAAGAACATGAAAATCATTTACCGCCAAGTACGCCAAAGACGCGAAGTAAAACCAAAACAAATAATAGGTATAAAAACGGCAAAACATTTGGTTAACGAGTTTTTAACTCTGTCATCAGTTTTTGATTTGCCTTGGCGTCCTTCGCGTCCTTGGCGGTTCAGGATTTTTGCCGATCCATGAAACCATTATTGCAAATCACGAATCTCAAAACCTGGCTCGACGGCGAAGACGCGCCGGCGCGCGCGGTGGACGGTTTATCGCTGACGCTGGAGCGCGGCGAGACGTTCGCGCTGCTGGGCGAATCCGGCTGCGGCAAATCCATGACCGCGCTGTCCATCATGCGCCTGCTGCCCGAGGCCGGGCGCATCGTTGCGGGAGAGGTTGTGCTTGATGGCCAGAATATCCTGGCGCTGCCGGAAACCGCGATGCGCGCGGTGCGCGGCCGCCGCATCAGCATGATCTTCCAGGAGCCGGGACTGAGCCTCAATCCGGTGCTCAGCGTGGGCGAGCAAATCGGCGAAGTGCTGGAGCGGCATCAGGGCTTAAGCGGCGCGCAGGCGAGGAAACGCATCCTCGAGCTTCTTGTAGCGGTAGGCATACCGGATCCGGCGCAACGCCATGATGAATATCCGTTCCAGCTTTCCGGCGGCATGAAACAGCGGGTGATGATTGCGATTGCGCTGGCAGGCGAACCGGATTTGCTGATCGCCGATGAGCCGACCACCGCGCTGGATGTGACGATACAAGCGCAGGTGCTCGACCTCATACGCGATTTGCAGCAGCGCACCGGCATGGCGATTCTGCTGATCACGCATGATCTGGGCGTAGTAGCGGAAATGGCGCACCGGGTTGCGGTGATGTACGCCGGGCAAATCGTGGAGACCGCGCCGGCGCGGGAATTTTTCGCTCACCCCGCACATCCTTATTCGCGCAAGTTGTTCGCGTCGCTGCCCAATTCCGGGAAGCGCGCCGGCACTCTGGCGGTGATCAAGGGCTCGGTGCCGCCGCTCACGCGCGATTTTCACGGCTGCCGTTTCGCCGAGCGCTGTGATTTCGCTTGGGACAAATGCCGGCAGATCGATCCTGACTGGAGTCAGGCGGGGCAAGCGCACGGCGTGCGCTGTCATCTCTACACCGCGCATGCGGAGAGTGAGGGTTTAAATGTAAAGAGTCAGGAAGAAAATATTATTGTGCACGATGCTGCTGCTTCAGCCCTCACTCCTCACTCTTCACTCCTCGCCGTTGCAGGGCTGAAAGTGCATTTCCCGGTGCGCCGGGGTTTGCTCAAGCGCGTGGCCGGCCAGGTCAAAGCCGTGGATGGGGTTTCGCTGGAAATCAAACCAGGCCGCACGCTGGCGCTGGTGGGTGAATCGGGTTGCGGCAAGACCACGGTAGGCAAGGGCATTTTGCAACTGGTGACTGTGACTTCCGGCAGCGTGCGCTACAACGGCGCCGATCTCACGCGTCTGGCGCGCGGCGAACTGCGCGCCAAGCGCTCCGAGTTTCAGATTATTTTCCAGGACCCGTATTCCTCGCTTAATCCGCGCATGCGCGTTTCTGAAATCATGTAGGAATTAATCACTGCGCTGGCCAGCGCGGGCAGCATCGCGCAGCGCGCCCAACGCGTGGACACTTTGCTGGAACAAGTCGGGCTGTCGGTCGCCATGAAGCAGCGCTATCCGCACGAATTTTCCGGCGGCCAGCGCCAGCGCATCGCGATTGCGCGCGCGCTGGCGGTCAACCCCAAGCTGATCATCTGCGACGAACCGACCAGCGCGCTGGATGTCTCGGTGCAGGCGCAGATTCTGAATCTGCTGAAGGAACTGCAAGGCCGGCTGGGGTTGAGCTATCTTTTCATCACTCACAATATTTCAGTGGTGGAATATCTCGCGCATGAGGTGGCGGTGATGTATCTGGGACGCATTGTGGAAACCGGCACGGTGGAAGAAGTGCTCACGCAGCCTAAGCACCCTTATACCCGGGCCTTACTCTCCGCGGTGCCGGTGATAGACAAAACCAATAAAAGGGAAATTATCCGCTTGCAGGGCGATCTGCCATCACCGCTCAATCCGCCCACCGGCTGCCATTTCCATCCGCGCTGCCCCGACGTCATGTCCGTATGCAAAGTCCATTATCCGGGAGACAGCAACTTCAGCAGCACGCATTGCACGCGCTGCCATCTCTATAAAACGGGTTAATAATTTTTTAACGCTTTAGCGCGAGCGCGCCGGGGACGGGCACCAGCAGCATTTGCCCGGCAGTGGTGATCTTGCTGCGCGGCTTCAAGCCGTTCACTTGTTTTAATCGCGCCAGCGGAATCCTGAAGCGCTGCGCGATTTTATCCAGCCGCTCGCCGTATTTGGCGATATAGGTTTGCCAGCTGGTGAGCGGCGCGTCGTGGTTCTCCAGATTCTCCGCGAAGGTTTCGGCTTTGTCCACCGGCAGCAGCAGCGTGGCGTTCCCGTTTTTTATCACCGGCCGGATGTGCGCCGGGTTGAGCGAAATAAATTCGTCGAGCGGGACATTGGCGAGCCGTGCGGCGAGCTTTACGTCTATGCGGCTGGGCGCGGAAACCGCGGTGAAATAAGGCGTGTTCGGAATACCGTCGAGGGCGAGGCCGTATGCGGCGGGATTATTGATGATATTCCTGACGGCAATCAGCTTGGGCACGTAGTTTTTGGTTTCGCGCGGCAGTTTCCTGAGGCTCGCGTAATCCTCCGGCAATCCTCTGGCGCGGTTTTGCGCCAGCAGCCGCGCCACTTTTTTCTCGCCGCAATTATAGGATGCCAGCGCCAGTTCCCAGTCGCCGAATTGGTCGTGCAGGCTTTGCAGATAATCCAGCGCGGCGCGGGTCGCCTCGATCACATCGCGCCGCCCGTCGTACCACCAATCCTGCTCCAGCCCGTATTTCCTGCCGGTGTAGGGAACGAATTGCCAGATGCCCGCCGCTTTATGGCGCGACAGCGCGGTGGGAATAAACGCGCTTTCTATCATCGGCAGCAGCGCGATTTCGCTCGGCATGCCGCGCTTTTCCACTTCTTCCATGATGAAATAAAGGTAACGCTTGCTGCGCTCCATCATGCGTTCGACGTAGAGCGGATGCCGCGCATACCATGCTTCATGCCGCGCCACCAGCGGGCTGCCGTTGTCCTGCAGGGCAAAACCATTGCGAATGCGCTGCCATAAATCTGTGGCGGGCGGTTCGGGAATCGATACCGGCGGCGCGGCATCCGGAATCTGCACCGGCTCGATCGCAACAGCGGGCAGCGGGGCGGCAACGGGGAGGGCAGCAGAAGTTACTGCTTCTTCGCCGAAGGCATAGGCGCTGAATAACAGTAAGGCGGCCGCTATGATGTGCTTGAAGAGCATAAGGAAAATCTTATTCAAAGGTAGCGATAGTAATAATGTTTGAGTCAGCGGTCAAGTTGACCTGTTGAGGATCAACAGGTCATTGCGAGGAACGGCAGTGACGAAGCAATCCACCGTGGCGAGGCCCGAAGGGCCGCGGCCATCTCGCACGAGATCGCCACGCCGCTTCGCGGCTCGCGACGACAGACCTCCGGTCTGCCGGGTTGCTTCGCGTTCGCTCGCAATGACGGCTAGAAGCGGTTTTTCCACTCGCGCACCGCCGCTAACACGCTCACCGGATCGTGCAGCGCCTTGCCCGCGGCCTGGCTCGCGGTTTTGATGATTTGCGGATTATCGCAGCGCAGGAAAGGATTGGTGTTTTTTTCCAAACCAATATCGGAAGGCAGAGTGGGCAAGCCTTGCTCGCGCAGTTTGCGCGCCTGGGTTTCGCGTGCTACCAGCGCGGCATTACCGGGATCGGCGGCTTTGGCGAAGCGGATATTGGAAAGCGTATATTCGTGGCCGCAATATACTTGTGTTTGGTCCGGCAAAGCGGCGAGCTTTTGCAACGAAGTATGCATCTGCTGCGCGGTGCCTTCAAACAATTTACCGCAGCCGCAGGCAAACAGGGTGTCACCACAAAACAGCAGGTTTGCGCCATAATAGGCGATGTGTCCGGCGGTATGTCCGGGAATATCGAGCACGCCGAATTCCACACCCAACTGCGGCAGGGTCACGCGCTCGCCTTCAGCCAGGCGCCGGGTGAGGGTGGAAATGGATTCATTGCGCGGGCCGTAGACCGGAACCTGGAACTGCCGCAGCAGCGCCGCGTTGCCGCCGACGTGGTCCGCATGATGGTGAGTACAGAGTATGGCGGTGAGTTCGAGTTTTTCGCGCGTAAGATAATCCAGCGCCGGCGCGGCATCGCCGGCATCCACCACTGCGGCATGGTGCTGATTGCGGATGACCCAGATATAATTGTCCTGGAATGCAGGAACCGGAACCACGGTTAGAGTGCCCATGATCTATCTTTACTTTTAGCGCATGCAAAAGTCAACGACTCTTTCGCAATGGTTCGAAACCCCGCTCGGGCAATACCTGCTCGAACAGGAGCGCGCTTATTACGATAAAGCGGTGGCCGACGTGTTCGGTTACAACGCGGTGCAACTGGGACTCACCCAGTACGACTTCCTGCATGCCAGCCGTATTCCTTTGCGCCTGAGCGCGGGGCCGGAACCGGAGGCCAGGATAAAACTCGATTTTCCGCTGCTGCCGTTCGCCACCAACAGCATTGATTTGCTGCTCATGCCGCATGTGCTGGAATTCAGCGCCAACCCGCATCAGATTCTGCGCGAAGCGGAGCGGGTGCTGATGCCGGAAGGACAGCTGATTATTTGCGGTTTTAATCCGCGCAGCCTGTGGGGTCTGGCGCGCATTGCCGGGCGCAGAGATTACCCGTGGCGCGGGCGCTTTATTTCGCTGCCGCGCGTCAAGGACTGGCTGGCGCTGCTGGGTTTTGAAATGACGGCGGGGCGCCTCGCCTGCTATGTGCCGCCGTTCAAGCAGCAAAAATGGTTGCAGCGTTTCCATTTTCTCGAGGCGGCGGGCGACCGCTGGTGGGCGATTGCCGGCGGCGTGTATTTCCTGCAGGCGATCAAACGCGTGCAGAGCATGCGCCTCATCCGGCCCAACTGGAACGAAGCCCTGAAGCCGAAGAAAAGTCTGGCGCCGGTGCGCCGCGAATCGAAAGCAAAGGTGCTGCAATTCAAAACGCGGCATCCCAGTCCTTCCCTCTGATGACCGAGAGCGTCGAAATCTATACCGACGGCGCATGCAAGGGAAATCCCGGAATCGGCGGTTGGGGAGCGTGGCTCAAATATTCCGGCCACGTGAAAGAAATTTTCGGCGGCGCAGCGCACACTACCAACAACCGCATGGAATTGACCGCGGTAATCGAGGCGCTTTCTGTTTTGAAGCGTTCATGCAAAGTGAGGCTGCACACCGATTCGCGCTATGTGCAGCAGGGCATCAGCGAATGGATACACGACTGGAAACAGCGCGGCTGGCGCACCGCGGACAAAAAACAATTGAAGAATAGCGATTTATGGAAAAAACTGGACGAGCTGGCTGCGCGGCATGAAATCAGGTGGATTTGGGTGCAAGGCCACGCGGGCGATGCCGGCAACGAGCATGCCGACGCGCTGGCGAATCGCGGAGTAGAATCGGCGATGACAAAGTGACGAGGAGTAAAGAGTGATGCGGCAAATCATACTCGACACCGAAACCACCGGGCTTGAGCCCAGCCAGGGGCATCGCGTGATCGAGCTCGCCGCGGTGGAATTGCTGAACCGCCGCCTGACCGGCGACCGCTTTCACAGCTATCTCAATCCCGAGCGCGACAGCGACGCGGCGGCGCTGGATATCCACGGCCTCACGCGCGAATTTCTGCAAGACAAACCCAAATTCAAGGATATCGCTGACCAATTCATCGAGTACATCAGCGGCGCCGAGCTCATCATCCATAATGCGCCTTTTGATGAAGCCTTTCTCGATCGCGAACTAGGGATGCTGAAGCTGAAGCCGCTGCGCGAGTACTGCGCCGGCATCACGGATACGCTGAAGATGGCGAAGGAATTGCATCCCGGCAAGAAAAACGGCCTCGACGCGCTGTGCGAGCGCTATCAGGTGGATAATTCCAGGCGCACGCTGCATGGCGCGCTGCTCGATGCCGAACTGCTGGCCGACGTGTATGCGGCGATGACGCGCGGGCAGGAAAGCCTGATTATGGACAGCGAGGAAAGCACGCCGGTGCAGGCGGAAATCGCACGCGCGGTAAAGCGCGATTTGCCGGTGATTGCCGCCCGTCCTGAAGAATTGTCTGCCCACGCGCAGCTGCTGCAGGAAATCGATCAAGCCAGCAAAGGCAACTGCGTGTGGAATAAAATCGCGCAAGCCCGCTAACGCAGGCCGCGCAACAGCAGCATCATGACGGAGGTGTCAAATGAGCAAGATTCTCACTGAAGTACTCGCGGCCAACAAGGAATACGCAAAAAATTTCGGGGACAAGGGAAAACTCCCGATGCCGCCGGCGCGGCATTTCGCCGTTCTCACCTGCATGGACGCGCGCCTGCAGCCCTCCAAATACGCGGGGCTGGCGGAGGGCGATGCTCATGTGATCCGCAATGCCGGCGGGCGCGCCAGCGACGACGCGATACGCTCGCTGGTGATTTCGTACAAGCTGCTCGGCACCCGTGAGTGGTTCGTGATTCACCACACCGATTGCGGTATGGAAACCTTTACCGACGAAGTGATGCGTGGGCTGTTGGCCAGCAGCCTGAAAACCTCTGCCTTTACGAAAGACGGCTGGCGCGATAGCGGCAAGGATGCGGGTTCGACGGAAGGGCAGTTCATAGACTGGCTTACCATAAAGGATCAGCCTAAGAGCGTGACCGCGGATGTGGCGCGCATCAGGAATCATCCACTGGTGCCGCGCGACATTCCCATTTACGGGTATATCTACGACGTGAAAACCGGGCGCCTGATCGAAGTGCCCGAAGCCACGAAAATCGGCAAGGCTGCGGCTTGAGTGGAGCCGGACGTCTCATCCGTCAAAGCGCTTACTTTTGATGTTTTCGGCACTGTGGTGGATTGGCGCGGCTCCATCATCCGTGAAGGGCGCGCGCTAAGCCGGGCCAAGGGCATCAAGTGCAACTGGCCACGCTTCGCCGATGCCTGGCGCGCCGGTTATGCGCCGGCCATGGATCAGGTGCGGCGCGGCGAATTGCCGTGGACCAATATTGACGCGCTGCACCGCAGGGTGCTGGAGCGTCTGCTTGACGAATTCAAAGTGAGCGGATTAAACGAAGCGGAAAAAGAAAATTTCAACCGCGCCTGGCACCGGCTCAAGCCCTGGCCCGATGCGGTGCGCGGATTGAAGCGGCTGCGCAAGAAATTCATTCTCGCCACGCTTTCCAACGGCAACATGAGCCTGCTCACCCATATGGCGAAGCACGCCGACCTGCCGTGGGATTGCATACTTTCCGCCGAACTGGTGCGGCATTACAAGCGCGACCGCGAAGTGTATCTGATGGCGGCGAATCTGCTGGATCTGCAGCCGCAGGAAATCATGATGGTGGCGGCGCACAAGGATGACTTGCTGGCGGCGAAAAATACTGGTTTCAGAACCGCATGGGTGCAGCGGCCGCGGGAATTCGGCAGCAAACATGTTTTCGATTCCAGCCCCGATGCGGCATTCGATATCAGCGCGGCGGATTTTAACGATTTAGCGGCGCGCTTGGGCGCTTGATATCAGGGCGCGGCGAGCGTGATGTCGCCGAAATAGCTCAACGCGCGCTCGCCGGTATTGTCGGTGTCCACGGCGATGGCGATGCCGGAGAGCGGCGGCGGGTCCTCGCCGAAAGCGGTGCGGTAATCCTCGAAAATATTGCGCTCTTCATCCACCCATAGTCCGAGTTTGGCGCCGCCGCTTTCCACCACCAGCATTTTGGTGAGCCGGGTGAAGGCATTGTCCACCAGCGTGCCCTGTGGCGCGCGGCTGTCCCACACATAGCAAAGCGCGATGGCCGGCAGGCGCTCACCATAAATGACGCGGGCC
The DNA here is from genome assembly GCA_050741655.1 of Burkholderiales bacterium. Classification (GTDB taxonomy): domain Bacteria; phylum Pseudomonadota; class Gammaproteobacteria; order Burkholderiales; family JAHFRG01; genus JAHFRG01. The sequence continues at coordinate 10,921 of JBOIFQ010000004.1, forward strand.
AATTTCAGCTTGAGGCGTTCCGGCCACGGCAACCGGGCGATATCGTAATCGAATATCACGTAAAGCCGCGCCGGGTAATCGTCGCCTTGTTTGGTGTGGATATCGCTTTTTTGCAGCAGATTTTCCACCTTCCAACGCCAGCGCAGCAGCGCATGGCGCTTCGCATCCACGCGCACTTCGCGCAACAACGCCGCCACGGCGTGATTGGATTCGGCGCGCACCACGGTTTTGCCTTCGTTTTCCACCAGTGTGAAGCGCGTGAGTTTTTTGTTTCCCAGCGGCATGAGCTTCCATTCCGCGGGCAGCGTGCCTCCCGCCACCTGCGCCGAGAATTCCCCGATTTTGATGGTGTCCGCGCCCCAGCCCCAAACCGGCTGCAACCAGGCGAGCGCCAGCAGGAGCGTGAATATTTTCATGAGTGATGCCAGTCCGCAAGCGCAGCCAGCCGCTGGTAATCCTCCGGGCGATCCACGTCCCACAGCATGGGCATTTCCTGCCAGCGCCAGTTCAGCATTTGCAGCCGCTCGCGTGTTTGCGCCATGACCTGCCCGCTGCCCCATTCGACGCCTTGAAATAATTGCGGCGAAGTACGTGCCAGGGCAATCAGCACATAGCCGCCATCCTCGGCGGGGCAGAACACCGCGTCATCGTCTTGTTTGAGCAAAGTTGCGGCGTGGCGTAAATCAACGGCGCCGAGCGCGGGACAATCGCTGCCGATCAATACCGCATGTTGCACAGTTTGCAGTGATTGCTCAAAAGCGTACTGCATACGCTGGCCCAGATTGCCGGCGCTTTGCGTATGCAGGCTCACGCCGTATTCGCGCGCGCATTGCTGAAAAAAAACATGCTCTAACTCGGGCGCGCACCATAGCTCGACCGTGCCCAACTTGGCTGATTGCACGGTGGTGAGCGCATGCCGCACCAGCTTCTCCTGTAATTGCGCGGCGCCTTGCGCGCCGAGCAGGGGAATCAAGCGGGTTTTGACCTGTCCGGCGACCGGCGCTTTGGCGAAAACCAGAACTTTAATATTTTCGCTCATCGTAAGCGAGTGCGAGGCGCTTGGGATCGGCGCCGAGAAAATACGCGAGCCGCAGCCGCCACATGAGGAAAATCGTGCGCCACACGCCGCGGGTTTCCCAGCGCCGCGCGGAAACGCTGATTTTTTTCTTAAGACATAGCGGTGCGCCGTGCTGTCTCAGGATTTTGCTGAGGGCGATGTCTTCCATCAGCGCAATCGGCGGAAAACCGCCAATGGCATGGAACAGCTCGCGCGTGACAAACAGACCCTGATCGCCGGTGGCGACCTTGGTCACCCGCGAGCGCAGGTTCATCAGCGATTCCACCATGCGCAGCAGAGGATGCCGGCTGCTGATCCGGACATCAAAGTGTCCCCAGGATTTTCCGCTGCGCCGCAATCCTTCGAGGATTGCGGCATCGGCATTTTCCGCCAGCCGGGCGTCGGCATGCAGGAACAGCAGCACTTCGGCGTTTGCCGCTTGCGCGCCGCTATTCATCTGCAGTGCGCGTCCGCGTGCGGTGATGATCACGCGGTCCGCATGCGGCCGGGCGAGGGCGGCGGTGTCATCCGTGCTGCCGCCATCCACCACGCTGATTTCGCAGCCGCGCGCACGCAGCGCCTGCAGATGATTCAGGCATGCGCCGATTTCCGCCGCTTCGTTGAAGGTGGGGATGATAACGGAAAGATTCACGCGCTTACGACTGCAGCGCGCCGCCGCAACTACTGCCTTGTCCCGCGGTGCAACCGTAGCAATGGTCTTTCACCACTATCGGATTGCCTTGCAGATCCGCGGCGGTGAGTTCGGACAGATGCACTCGCGGCTTGCCGTTGATTCGCAACGGCAGACCCAGCATCTGATTGAAATCGCAATCGTAAACATAGCCCTGCCAATCCACGCTGATCAGATTGCGGCACATCACCGCTTCGAGGTTCGCGTCCTGGTGCGCATCGCGCAAAAGTTGCAGGTACGAGTCAAACTCGCCTTTGGATATCAGCATGCTGCCGAAGCGCTTGATCGGCATATTGGCAAGCGTGAACAATTGATTGAAGGCAATGCCGTAATCGCGGCCCAGATGTTCGCGGTAATCCTGTTCCAGTTTGGCCTGCGGCGGCGGCAGGCTCGCTCCTTGCGGGTTGTAAACCAGATTGAGCATAAGCCCGGTATTGTCCTTGGCATAGCCCAACTCGTTCAGCCGGCGCAATCCGCGCAAGCTGGAATGATACGCGCCCTTGCCGCGCTGGCGGTCTACATTGTCTTCCAGATAGCAGGGCATGGAGGCGATGATTTCCACTTGATGCCGCGCCAGGAATTCCGGCAGATCCTGTTGCCCGGGTTCCTCGAATATCGTGAGGTTGCAGCGGTCCATGACGCGTGCGCCCAGCGCGCGCGCGGCGCCGACCAGTTCCCGGAAATGCGGATTGAGTTCAGGCGCGCCGCCGGTGATATCCAAAGTAGCGATGCCGGAAGCGCGCAGATAGGCGATGATTTCGAGCATGGTTTCGCGCCCCATCATTTCGGTGCGCTTGGGTCCCGCGTCCACATGGCAATGCACGCAGGTTTGATTGCAGCGGTAGCCGAGATTGACTTGCAGCGTAGCCAGCTTTTTGCGGCGCAGCGCCGGAAAAGCGCGGATTTCCATCAACGGCAATGTGGCGTGCATTTTAACCCCTGATATCGCTGAAAAATTTCTGCGCGGTAAACGGCAGCCGCAGTTGGTAGCAGACTATGATGATAAACACTCGCGCGAAGCTGCGCCAGATGCCCATTTTGACGAATTTGCGCGAATCGGTGGTGACTTCTTCCTCCAGCAGTAGCGGTTGGGTGACTTGCACCAGTTTGTCGCAAAACTCCAGGTCTTCGAGCATGGGGACTTCGGGAAAGCCGCCCAGTTCCGCGAACAGCTTACGCCGCACGAACATGGACTGGTCGCCATAAAAAATATGCGTGCGGCTGCAGCGCCAGTTGTGCAAAAAGGAAATCAGGCGCAGGCGCCAGTCGTTGCCGGAGAAGCGCTGGCGAAAGCCGCCGGCCAGAATCGTTTCGTTCAGCGCCGCGATGCGCGCGAGCGCGTTCGCCGGCAGCAGGGTATCGGCGTGCAAAAACAGCAGCCATTCGCCTTTTGCCGCTCTTGCTCCAGCGTTCATTTGCGTGGCGCGGCCCTTGGGAGCGCTGAGCCAGCGTGCGCCCAGGGGATAGTGCGCGATTTCGCGCGTACGGTCGCTGCTGCCGCCATCCGCTATGATGATTTCATAATCCCCGCTTTGCTCGAATACCCGCGCCAGCGTCGCGGGCAGCGCTTTTTCCTCGTTGTAAACGGGGATGATGATGGAGATCATGGCGCGGGCGCCAGCAGCCAGCGTGGCAAGTGCTGTTCCAGGCTCGCCGAATAATCTTCGGCGTTGCTGTCGAAATGCGCGAACAAATCCGAGCAGGCAAACAGCAGATTGCGCGCCAGCGGGAGATAATCGCGCGCCGCCGCCCGCAGCGCAGCCATTTGCTCCGGATCATCGGCGATGATCTGCTCCAGCGTGCGCAGGCCAAAAGCGTGATGCATGTCTTCCTGTTGCAGCAGCAGGCGGCGAAACGGCACGAAACGCGGGCTGTGCTGTGTGCTCAGGCTCAGGTCCATTTTTTCCAGCACCACGGCGCCTATGCCTTCCAGTATCACCTGCATGCCGAGCAGCGAAGACGCCAGGCGCCGCGCGTCGAGATCGGATTCAAGGCGCGCGTCGTAAGCCTGCAAGGCGTGAATGAGAGGCGTGGCGGTGTTGCGCCTGGAATCCATGACCACGCCCGCGCCTTCCAGCACCAGCGCGTGAAACGCTTCCTGTTGCGCCTGGCGCTTGAGGAAGCGGCGCATTTTAGGATCGAGAGCGAAATCGGACTGGCGGCGCGCGCAGTCCTGCGCCAAACGTTCGCCCAAGGCAAGAGCGCGGAAAAAGTCTGCGATGCGGGCGTTTACATCAAGACCGATGTGCATTTACTTTCCCGGTGGCGCGGTGCCGTTCAGGCTCCAGTCGTATTCCAGATGTTTGATGCTGTAGCCGCCAATCTCCGCCGCGGTTTCCTTGTCGTTGAGATAAGGCGCGATGTATTTCAGCATCGAACCGGAATGCTTGCTGAAATCCTCGTCGAACCATTTAAAAATCATGGACAATTGCGCCACCTTGGCTTGCTTGTCGAAGCGGTTGCGCGTCGTGTCGTTGATGAAGCCGCGCGTGTTTTCGTCCAGCTGCTGCTCCAGTTTTTGCGCAGTATAGGCGTCGGAGCGCAGCTTGGGGCAGGAACCGGAGGCGCATACGATGGAAAAATGAATGCGCGGCTCGCCGAATGGACGGATGATTTCGTTCTCCATGTTGTAGAGGTTGATATTTTTTCCGCCTACGTCGTATTTGTTGAGATAAAAATAGCGCCCTTTGCCGAAAAAGGTGCTGGGCGAATAACCGTCAACGATGCCTTTCATCGCCAGCGCGTTGTAGGCATTCATCCAGAACGCGAGTTTTTCCTCGCGCGAGGGCAGCGTATCGGCGTTGGTGTTCTTGAGTTCCGCGATGTAGGCGGCGAAGCGCGCGTCTTTCGCCACCCCCGGATAATCCACGCGGCCGTTCTTCACGTAAGCGTGCAGCACTTCATCGAAGTTCTTGTGATCCATCGCCTGCGCCGGCGCAACCGGTGCAATGAGCGATAATGATAACAGCAAAATTTTATTCCAGCGGAGCAGCATAAAATATCCTTTCATATATATTAACCCTTGGCGGCGCGACGCTTTTTGATGAAAATCGGCAGCAGCGAGAACACACCCAGCAAACCCAGCGCGACCAGCACTTCCGCCGAAACCAGCTGGCGCGCGGATTCGATATGCGCCAGCGACACGCCAAGATTGGCGAACACGAAACTGCCGGGAATGATGCCGATGGCGGTGGCGAGCGTGAAAGTGCGCAATTTGATGGAAGTGAACGCGGGCACGATGTTGACCAGCCAAAACGGAAACAGCGGCACCAGACGCAGGAACAGCATATAGTTGAACGCATCCTGGCTGAAGCCTTCGCTGATTTTCTTGCCGCGCTCGCCGACCAGGCGCGAAATGCTGTCGGCAAACAAATAACGCGCGGCGAGGAACACCAGGGTCGCGCCCACGGTGGCGGCGCAGACTATGGCTGCGGTACCGGCCCAACGGCCGAACAAAAAACCCATGGTGAGCGACATCACCGTGCCGCCGGGTATGCTGAACGCGACCAGCGCCGCGTAGAGCAGAATGGCGCCAGCGAGCACGGTGAGATAATTTTGCGCCACCAGGTTTTGCAATTCCTCGCGATGGCTTTTAAGCGTGGCGAGATTAAGCTGTTCGCCGCCGCCCAGCGCGAAAAATGCCGCGAAGCCCGCCGCCAGCGCGAGCAGGATCAACAGGCGCAGGCCCCGGCTCTTGTTTGTTGTTTGAGATTCCTGGTTCATGCTCCGCGCAGTCCGAATATCCGTTTCATCCATTTTTTCGCGCCGGGACTGAATTTGGCCTTGATCCTGGCATCCGCCGCGCGCCGGTTGATTAACGACAACGTGGGATAGACATGAATCAACCCGGAAATATCCGCGAGCTTCAGGTTTTTTTTCAGCGCCAGCGCATATTCGTGTATCAGCTCGCCAGCATGCGGGCCGGCGATGGCCGCTCCCAGCAGCCGCCCTTTGGGATCGGCGACCAGTTTGACGAAACCCGCGTCTTCGGCATCGGTGCGCGCGCGGTCAATGTCGTCAAAAGGAAAAGTGTAGATTTCGTGCGCGATGCTCTGTTTTAGTGCATCGCGTTCGGACAGTCCGACGCGAGCCAACTCGGGGTCGGTGAAAGTGCACCAGGGCAGAGTGCGCGTTTCGATTTTAGCCGGCAGATGGAACAGCGCATTGCGCAGCACGATGCCGGCTTGATGCTCGGCGATATGAGTGAAACGGTAAGGCGTGGCGACATCGCCGCAGGCATAAATGCGCGCATTCGAGGTGCGCAGCCGCGCATCGGTGACGGCCATGCCTTTTTCCACTGCCACGCCGGCAATTTCCAATCCCAGATTTTCCACATTGGCCCTGCGCCCGGTGGCGACCAGCAGGCGCGATGCTACAATATTTTTTTCCGCACCTGCCGCGTCCTTCAATATCAGACGAATACCGCCTGCATGATTTTCCACTCGCAGCGGGGTCGCGCTCAGATAAAATTCAACACCTTCCTGCGACATCTGCTTGACGATGACTTGCGCCAGATCCGCATCCTCGGCCGGCAGCGCTTGCGGCGCGAGATCCACTACCGATACGCGGCTGCCCAGGCGGCAAAATCCCTGCGCCAGTTCCAGGCCGATCGGGCCCGCGCCCAACACCAGCAGGCTGGCCACATTATCGCGCAGGGAAAATACCGTTTCATTGGTGAGGTACGGAATGGTATCGAGTCCGGGCAGGGGCGGCAGTGCCGGACGCGAACCGGTGGCGATGACAAATTTTTTGGCGGTGAGCGCGCGGTCATTGACTTCGAAGGTATTGGCGTCGGTGAATTTCCCCGCGCCGAATATCACCTCCACGCCCAGGCCGCGGAAACGTTCCGGGCTGTCGTTGGGTTCTATGGATTTAATCACCCCCGCCACGCGCCGCATTACAGCGTCCAGCCCAATATCAGGCGTATGCGGCGTCAAGCCAAAACGCTGCGCGCTGCGCATGATGTGCGCGGCCTTGGCGGAAGCAAGCAGGGTCTTGCTCGGCACGCAGCCGTAATGCAGGCAATCGCCGCCCAGCGCGTGTTTTTCCACCAGCGCCACTTTGGCGCCCAGCGTCGCGCCGCCTGCGGCCACCACCAGGCCCGCGGCGCCGCCACCGATGACACAAAGATCAAATTCAGGCGTTCTCATCAAAAAACAATCTTGTTATGCGCAACTTGTTTTAGTCGCGCCCGGAGTTGAGAGCTTACGGACGGCGTTTAGTTCAGCGTAGCGTAAAAGCAGGCGAGCAGATGGCGGCGCGAAAAATTGCCGCGGCCAGCAGCAGCACGCCCAAAGCCAGGCATCCCGCGGCCGCGAACAGTTGCGACAAAAATTCTCCGCAAAAAGCCGCGCTCGACAAGGTCAGCAAAGCCATTGAGGCCGCGACCAAGGCGCGGAACATCTTGTCTTCCAGTTTTTCGCAAACCCACAAATGCATCACATAAAGATACGCGGGCAACAGCAGCACCAGATAATGTTTTTGCATCACCGTGGTGAAAAGCGGCATCAGGCAGAAAGCCAGCGCCACACCGCCCCATTGCGAAACCAGCGCGGCGCGTTTGCGGAACCAGAATGCATAGCTTGCTAGCGTGGCCGCGAGCGCGATGACAATCAAACGCCCGGCGGCATGCAAAGTTTCAGCGGGCAGGGTAAACAAGGTAAGCGCATAGGATTTGCCTTCGTATTCGAACGCCTGCATGTCGCTGAAAAGACGGTAGAACTGCGCTTGCAGGGAAAGGTTGATATGCATCGGCCATTTGGTGGCGCGCAAATCGCTGTAAAGCACGACGTTGCGCAGCCAGTAATCCAGAAATCCCAGGTTTTTTTCGAATCCCAGCAGCAGCGCCGGCAGCAGCAGGCCGATAAGCATTCCTGCCGCAATCCCCAGCGTGACGCGCGGATTGCGCCGGGCGGCGAACCAGATCGCGAGCGGCAACGAAATCACTTTAAGCGCAATGGAAAGCCCGATCGTCATCCCGCCGGCAAGCGATTTATTTTTTGACGCATAACTCAGCCCGAGTACGGCCAGCGCCAGCATCGCGATATTGGATTGCCCGTAGGAGAGATGGTTGAAAATGAAGCGCGAGGTGGGCAGCAATGCGAAAAAACAAATTGTCCAGCGGGTTTGCGCCGGCACCTGGGAAAAAGGCGTCCCGCTGATGAGTTCGTAAAAAGTTTTCATCACCCAGCCGGTGAGAATGACATTCAGCACGCACCACAGGACGACGACTACGTTAATCGGAATGAACGTGAAAGGAATGAATAAAAAAGCCAATAGCGGCGGATAGAGATAAAAAAATGCTCCGGCCGGGATGGCGGTGAGGTAGGGGTTGTTGCCGCCGAGAAGCATGCCGGCGGCGTGCAGGTAAACTTCCAGGTCGGGTTTGGCAACCGGATTGCGTATCAGCTTGGCGCTGGCAAGATAAATAATCACCAGCACGGCCACCGCCGCGAGGATGCGGTAGAGTTTGATCAGTTTTTCGAATGGCGGGATGCGCAAGCGCTCGGGCATTTTTAGTTTTTTGCCGAAGTTTCCGCGGCCGAATAATCCTTGACGATATACAGCGGCCTGCGCTTGGCTTCGTTGAAAGTCCGTCCCAGGTACTCTCCGATAATCCCGATGGTGAATAGCTGCACGCCGCCCAGAAACAGGATCACCACCATCAGCGAAGGATAACCGCGCACCGGCTCGCCGTAAGCCAGCGTTTTGTAAATCACCCACGCGCCGTAAGCGAAAGCCGCCAGCGCCGTGGCCAAGCCGAGGTAAGTGGCGAACTTGAGCGGCACGGTGCTGAAGGAGGTGATGCCCTCGAGCGCGAAATTCCACAGCTTCCAGTAATTCCATTTGGTCGCGCCCGCGGCGCGCGCTGCGCGCTGGTAGGGCACGGCTTTTTGCGAGTAACCGATCCAGGCGAACAATCCTTTCATGAAACGGTGCTGCTCGCGCAACTGCTGCAACGCATCCACCGCGCGGCGCGACAGCAGCCTGAAGTCGCCGGTGTCTTCGGGTATTCGTACCCTGCTGACTTTCTGAATCAGGCGGTAGAAAGCAAAAGCCGTGGCTTTTTTAATTACACCCTCGCCTTCGCGCGCGCTGCGCTGGGCATACACCACGTCGTAGCCGTCGCGGAAATTGCGGATGAATTCCGGAATCAGCTCCGGCGGGTCCTGCAGATCGGCGTCTATCACCACCACCGCATCCCCGGTGGCGTGGTCGAGCCCGGCGGTGAGCGCGATTTCTTTGCCGAAATTACGGCTTAAATCAAGCAGCGCCACACTGGTGTCGTTTTTTTTCAACGCTTGCAGCGTGCCCAGCGTGCCGTCACTGCTGCCGTCGTTGATGTAGATGATTTCAGCCGGGAGCGCAATCTGCGCCAGCACCGCCGACAAGCGCAAGTGAAACTGCGGCAGCACCGCTTCTTCGTTATAAGCCGGCACCACGATTGAAAGCAGTTTGATGTCCAAACTCATCGCTTATTTTCTTTGAACGTCCAAAATTTATTGCCGGCGAAGTTCCACATCAGTACCAATCCGGTGGCGATGATTTGCGCCAGCAGATAATGCAGCCCCAGCCCAACACCCGCCGACATGATAAGCGTGTTGAGGGCAAGCCCGACCAGCGCCACGCCCAGGAATTTTATCAGCGCCTGCCGGTGCGGAGCAGCGCTCTCGAAAATATAGCGGCGGCTCAGGGTGTAATTCACCAGCGCACCGCAGAGGAAACCAAGAAATGAAGCCGTAACGGGGTTCGCTGCGGCGAGTTCAACCAAAATCAGCAAGACGAGGTAATGCGCGGCGGTGCCGAACACGCCCGCGCCGGCAAAGCGCAGGAATTGATCAGGCCAGGCGATAGTCTGGCGGCTTTCCGGCAAAGGCTGCGGCACGTATCCCCCTGAACCCGTGAAATGGTAATGAAATTATTGTATTGCCATTTCACCAGTATCGGCGGGAATTGTCCAATATCGGCAACGCCACGCAGACTCGCAGAGTACGCCTGAATTTGGTAATGTATTCGCACGCCCCGCATGCTTAATGGGGCAATCGAAGCGGGGTCTTCATGGTAAAACAGCAGGCATCCCCGAAATCGGGCGGCAAAAAAACAATCCATCCGCTGCCGGTGCGGATTACGCACTGGATCAACGCTATCGCCATACTGATCATGATTTTAAGCGGCTGGCGAATTTACGATGCGTCGCCGCTGTTCAATTTTGTTTTCCCCGCCGCCATCACCCTCGGCGGCTGGCTGGCAGGCGCGCTGCAATGGCACTTCGCTGCCATGTGGCTCTTGGTGCTGAACGGATTCTTTTACCTGTGCTACGGTTTTTTTTCCGGTCATTTCAAATCGAGTTTCCTGCCCATTACTCCGCGCGCGGTTTGGAGCGAGCTCAAGAATGCGCTGTACGGAAAGATTGCGCATGAGTTCGGCGTGTATAACACAGTGCAGCGCGCGGCGTATATCGGCGTGCTGTGCCTGGGCGTGGTGCTGGTATTATCCGGGCTCGCAATCTGGAAACCGGTGCAGTTTCAGGAGATCGCGGCATTGATGGGCGGTTACGAAGGCGCGCGGCTCGTGCACTTCATTGCGATGGCGCTGGTGGTGTTTTTTATATTGGTGCATGTGATCATGGTGGCGATTGTGCCACGCACGCTTTTACCGATGTTCTCCGGCCGCGCTCGCCGCGCAGGGAAACCGGGATGAAGACATTAAATAAGCCCGAGTTGGATTTGCTGCTGCCGCGGCGGGAGCTCATCCAGCTTGAGCGCCGCTTGTTCCTCAAGCAGAGCCTGAGCCTGGGCGCGCTCACTCTGCTTTCCGGATGCGATATCACCAATGCCGATTCAGTAAAAAAAGTGCTATGGGCCATGTCGCGCTGGAACGATCGCGCGCAGGCTTTTTTGTTCGACCCGGACAAACTCGCGCCCACTTATCCCGAAAGCGCAGTCACCAAACCGTTCCCGTTTAACGCTTACTACTCCGAGGACGAAGTTCCGCTGGTTGACGCGGCATCTTACAAGCTCAAGCTCGGCGGAAAAATCCGCGACAAGGCGCCGTGGACGCTCTCGCAGCTTTACGCCCTGCCACAAACCAGCCAGGTCACGCGCCACGTCTGCGTCGAAGGCTGGAGCGCAATCGGCAAATGGAGCGGGGTACCCTTTAAAACTTTTCTCGAGCGCGTCGGCGCCGACCTATCTGCAAAATATGTGGGCTTCGTGTGCGCCGACGATTACTACACCAGCATAGACATGCCGACCGCGCTGCATCCGCAGACGCTGCTTACGTTCAAGTTCGCCGATGAGATTTTGCCCGCGAAATACGGTTTTCCCATGAAGCTGCGCATGCCCACCAAGCTCGGTTTCAAGAACCCGAAACACATCATGGCGATTGTGGTTACCAACACTTATCTGGGCGGTTACTGGGAAGACCAGGGATACAACTGGTTCAGCGGCTTATAGGATCGCAAAATGAGTAGGCTCATTTTTCCGCTTGCCATCGCCTTGTTTGCCGCCGCAAGCCATGATGCGCGTGGCGACGCGCCTGCAACTCCAGCAGCGAATCCTGTGATGGATTCCACGATGGTGCAGATGCCGTTGAAAGGGAAGGAGCCCATGCCAATCGGGATGAAGAAGGAAGGAATGATGAAAGAAGATGTAAAAAAAGAATACATGAAGAAAGAGCCGATGATTGAGGAGATAATGGAAAAAGAGGAAATGAAGAAGTGACGTGGAAAATCCGGCTCCTTGAGCATTGTTTTCCAGCATCCTTGGGTGATTAGGTATAATTTGCTATGATGGGCGTATAGACGCTTATACACATAGGTGTAAACATGGAAGATTCGACCCGCTGGACGGTAAAGGTTTCAAAGGAAACCGATATTTCGCTACGCTCCTACCTTGCGCGGCAAGGCATGAAAAAAGGCGATTTGTCGAAATTCGTCGAGGAGGCGGTGCGCTGGCGCGTGCTCGACAAGACCATTGCTGCGATAAAGCGGCGCAACGCCGATATTCCCGACAAGGGAATCGAAAACGCCATTGACGAAGCCCTTGCGGCGGTCAGGGCCGAGCGCCGTGCTGAACTAATTGGGAAAAAGCCGCGCCGCAAGAAATAGCCCAGCATGCGCGTGGTTCTGGACACGAATATCTTTATCAGCGCGCTGATCCGCCCGAAATCACTTACGCACCATATTTATGAAGCTGCCAGGCAAGGGCGTGTTGAGCTTGTAACATGCGATCCGCAACTTGAAGAGTTCAGACGGGTAACACGCTATCCGAGGGTTCAGCGCTATGTCCGGCCGGCGGAAGTGGGTACCATGCTCAACGAACTGCGCAAGCTGTCCATTCACGTGAAGATCAGCGGCAAAGTGGATATATCGTCCGACCCGGCGGATAATTTTTTGCTTGAGATGGCACAAGCCGGTAACACCGATTATCTGGTAACGGGCGATAAGCGCGACTTGCTCGATATCAGGCGGCATGGCAAAACGCGGATAGTGACAGCCCGTCAGATGGTGAAAATACTGAAACTCTAGGTCAAAAGTCATGTACAGGTCTTTTTTGAAGCGAATTTACTACCGGCATTCAGCGTCCCGCAAATAACCTATTCTTGGAGATATATCAATGAAGATTTCAATGTACCAAGCCTCGGTACCAGTGTTCATCCGCATGTTGAAAAACCTGGCCGCGATTCTGGGCAAGGGTGCAGCGCACGCCGATGCAAGGAAAATCGAGCCGGCGGTATTGATCAATAGCCGTCTTTTCCCCGACATGTTTGCTTTGGCGCGGCAAGTTCAAGTTGCCACGGATGTCGCCAAAGGCTGCGGTGCCCGGTTGGCGGGGCTGGAACCGCCTAAATTCGAGGATAACGAAGCCACTTTCCCCGAACTCCTGGCGCGCATCGACAAGACGGTTTCCTTCCTCGAGACCTTGAAAGCCGGACAGATTGACGGTTCGGAACAGAAAACCATTACCTTGCAGATGCGCAATAATACGGTGAGCTTTTTGGGCCTGCCCTATCTGTTGAATTTCGTGCTGCCCAATTTCTACTTTCACGTTACCACGACCTATGACATTCTCAGGCACTGTGGCGTCGAGATGGGCAAGCAGGATTTTATCGGAACTGTCTAGGGTTCAGAGACGAATTATTTTTGCAGCGTTAAAATTTCACTCCCCGCATTTACGGATAGTTTTCATGCGGCGGAGGAAACGCATGCCGCCTGATACCGAGTCCTCAATGAGTTCTGAACTACCAGGGAGAGAAGCATGAAAAAACTTCTGCTTGGAATCGCAGTGGTCGTGCTGCTTGTGATCGCCGGCGGTGCATGGTGGCTATACAGCTCGCTCGATTCGGTGGTGGCATCCGCAATCCGCACCTACGGACCGCAAATCGCCGGTGTCTCGGTCAAGCTCTCGAGCGTGAAAATCGTGCCCGCCGACGGCACCGCGTCGCTGCGCGGCCTGGTGGTCGGCAACCCTAAAGACTTCAAGACCGAGCATGCGCTGTCGCTGGGGGAAATCAGCATGAAGCTCGATACCGGGTCGCTCACCAAGGACGTGATCTTGATCAAGGAAGTCTCGATTATCAAACTCGAGGTCACATACGAATATGCAGCGGGCGGCAGCAATCTCGACGCCATCAAACGCAACGTCGACCGCTACGTCGCCGAAAATCTCGGTGGCAAGAACGAATCCAAAGACAAGAGTTCGGGTAAAAAATTCATAATCGAGAATCTCTACGTCAAGGACGGCAAGGCCGACGTCAGTGCCGAAATTCTCAAAGGCAAGACGATGTCGGTGCCGCTGACCGAGCTGCATCTGCGCGACATTGGCAAAAAATCGAACGGCGCGACCGCCGGCGAGGTTGCCAAGGAAGTGCTGAGCGCGCTTACTCAAAGTGTAGCCAAGGCGACCAGCTCACTTAGCCTCGGTGGGGGAGTCGAAGGCGTCAGGAAAAGCACGGAATTCGCCGGCGAGAAAATCAAAGGCTTGCTTAAGTAAGCCGGCGACGTTGCGTATATCAAGGGAATGAAGGAAATCTACTCCTTCGTACAGGTGGCCCGGCACAGCCTCACCTGCTAGGGCAATGCCAGTCGTTAGGTGAAGCAGTAATTATCTTGCACTAATATAATTTTGTACATTCCAATTTAACGCAGCAACGATGAGCACATTTCGCAATGTTCGATTTATTTTGTAATGTTTGATCTATATTGTAAGCACGATCCTGGTGCGATTTTTTTTTCGGAGAAGAAGATGCTTAAAGGAAAGACCGTCCTGGTAACGGGCTCGACGAGCGGAATCGGCCGAGGGATCGCCGAGGCGTTCGCAGCCGAGGGTGCGAATGTCGTGCTTAATGGTTTTGGCCCCGCCGGCGAGATAGAAAAATTGCGGGCGCAAATCGCCAAGGACCACGGCGTGACGGTGCGTCACGACGGCGCCGACATGAGCAAGCCGGACAGCATAGAGGCGATGATCAAGAAAGCGATCGCGGAATTCGGCGCCATCGACATCCTGGTCAACAATGCAGGAATCCAGCACGTTGCGCCGATCGAGGAGTTTCCGGTGGACAAGTGGAACGCCATCATCGCGATCAACCTGGTGGCCTCGTTTCACACCATACGGCACGCGCTGCCGGCAATGAAACAGCGCAAGTGGGGGCGCATCATCAATATCGCGTCGGCGCACGCTTTGGTGGCTTCGCCGTTCAAATCGGCTTACGTGGCGTCCAAGCATGGTATCGCCGGCCTCACCAAGACCGTCGCCCTAGAAGTGGCCGAGCTCGGCATCACCATGAACGCGATCTGCCCCGGTTATGTATTGACTCCGCTGGTCGAAAAACAGATTCCGGACACGGCGAAAGCGCGCGGCATCAGCGAAGAGCAGGTGATCAACGATGTTCTGCTCGCCGCGCAGCCGACCAAGCAGTTTGTCAGCGTGGCGCAGATTGCCGCGCTTGCCGTATATCTTGCCGGCGACCAGGCGGCATCCATTACGGGGGCGATTATTTCCATTGACGGCGGCTGGACTGCGCACTAACAAGCGCGGACGGTTATTCCTTTAACGCGATTCCGGGTATCCCATGAAAGCAGCCGATATACTAAATCTGCCGTCAATGCCGATGGCATCCCCTTCCTATCCCAGGGGCCCCTATCGTTTTATCGACCGCGAATACTTGATCGTTACTTACGAATCGGATCCGTCGGCGATACGGGAAGCGTTGCCCGAGCCGTTGCAGCCGGATGGCAGTAACACAGTGCTCTACGAATTTATACGCATGCCGGATTCCGCGGGGTTCGGCGACTACACGGAATCAGGCGTCGTAATCCCGGCGGTATACAAAGGCGAGCAGGTAAATTTTACCGCGCAGATGTATCTTGATGACGAACCGCCGATTGCGGGCGGACGCGAGATCTGGGGTTTTCCGAAAAAGAACGCGAACCCCAAACTTTCGATCAACCACGATACGCTGACCGGCGTGCTGGAATACGCTGGTATCATAGTCGCGGTTGCCACCATGGGCTACAAGCATCAACACTTGCTGTACGACGTCGC
>JBOIFQ010000005.1:0-2654 GCA_050741655.1 Burkholderiales bacterium
CTTGAGCAGAATAAAGGGGTCTGCGGGAGAAAGCTCGGTCTGGCCGCGGTGATTGATTTCGGTCAGCTTGCCGCGCGTCACCAGCGTGGCATAAGGCTCCGCCACCAGGATATCGTAGCGCGATTGAGTATTGAAATGACGCCCGCTGTCGAGAAACGCCGCCCACGGCAAATCGGCCAGCGTTTCAAACAGCGGGGCGCTGTCTTCGTGATACGGTAATTCGGCAAGCAAGATCGGGTTCATGAATTAGATTCTAGCACCGCAAAGGACGCGAAAGGATGCACGATTAATGCTTTAAAAATCTTTCACCGCCAAGGACGCTAAGGACGCCAGGTAAAGCATTTATTATGTTTTGATTTAGATTTTCCTTTGCGTACTTGGCGTCCTTGGCGGTTAATGCTTTAAATGCAATTAATCGTTTTCCTGCTGCGCCAGCAGCGCCACCGCCACTGCCGGCGCGCAAGCGTTCACCCATTGCTTATCACGCGCATTCGATGGCACCAGGCTGGAAAAATCCAGGTAACGGCGCTTGAGCCGCCGCGCCAGTTTCCTGACCACAAAACTCCCTGTTCCCGCGCCGATCAGCGGCGCATTTTCACCGATAATTGCCCGCGCCAACTGGCGCGTGCACGCTTCCAGAAAACGCTGCGTTTGCGTCTCGGCAATGGCGGCGGCGAATTTTTTCCAATCGGCGAGCGGCGCGGCTTCTTTATCCAGACCGATCATGCGTGCCAGACGCCGCGCGCTGCCGCTCACGGTTTTGGCGCCGCCGTCCGCCGCCGGCCATTGGTCGGCGGTTTGCGGCAATTCACCGGTAATGCGATAGACATCCGCCAGCGTCGCGAAATGTTCGGCCATCACGCTCACCGGCCTGCCGCCGAACGGCGCACGCGATAACAGCGCCATCACCGGCGTGCGCACCACCCCGGAATACACCAGCTCGTCATGCGCCAGCCGTGGATGATCGTGGTAGCCCCGCGCGTGCGCTTTGCCATTTTTAAGCAAAACAAAATCCGCCGTGGTGCTGCCTATGTCCACCAGCAGCGCTTCCCCGATTTGCGTCGCGGCATACGCGGCGCTCGCCAGCCAGTTGGCCGAGGCCACATGCTGCGGCAATTTCCCCGCGCGCGCGGCGTTCACGAAGCCTTTGCGCCCCGCGTAAATTTGCAGCTTTGGCATTTTTTTTTGTGCCAGCCTGACGATGGCCAGCACCCCCGCCGCGCGATCGGGAAAAATATCCGCCAGTTCACCGGTCATGGTGAGCGCATGCCGGGCACGCAGTGGTCCGAATTCGCGCAAGGCTTGCGCGAATGCCCGCTCGAGATGCGTCAACCCGCGCCACAAAGGACAAGGCAGTTGCAGCACCTTGCGCACGCCGCCATCAATCAGCGCGGCCTTGAGATGCGCACCGCCCACGTCCCAGCCGATGACGGCGTTATCCGGCGTGCGTAACTTCGACATCAATTTTGGAGCAGGAAAGCTGCGGCAGACGCGGAGTTTCGCTCGCGTTGAGCAGGCTTAATACCAGCGCGGCGGGATTGCAATCGAGCGCGCGCCGCAATCCGGCGTAAGAAGTCGTGAGCCGCGGGTTGATTTCTATCACCACGTTGTGCGCGCCGTTCTGCACCAGATCCACGCCCACATAACCCCATAACCCGGGAATGGCGGCGGCGATGCGTTGCGCCAGTGCGGTGAAAACACCGCCGCTTGCAGGCATGGCGTTGACCTGACAGCCCAAAAAGTGAAATTGATCGCCTTCGATCACGATGCGCTGCTCATTGCAGCTCAAGACAAAAGCTTCGCCATTGCGGCACAAGAGAGAAAGACTTAAGTGTTTTCCGGGGATATAGGGTTGCAGCACATGGCGTTGGGCCGCCGCCTGTGCGCGCGCCGGCGCTAAAGCGGAATATAAACGCGTATCGCGGCAACCCGCACCGTCATCCGGTTTCACCACCCAGCCTTGCGCGCTATCGGCGGTTTTTTCCTGCGCCGTATAAGTAGGCACCGCGGCAATGCCGGCGCGCGCCAGATGCCGCGACGTCGCTAGTTTACTGCCACAAAGCCACACCGCGTCGGGACGGCTGCCGAGCAGGATGCGCTTTTGCGCCAGCACTTTGCGGCTCAAGCGTTCCAGCAGGCCTTGCGTTTCCGGCGCGATCAGCCACACCGCATCCGCCCTTTCCACGCCTTCATTAAACATTCGCGACGCTTCATCAGGATTGCGCGGAATGAGTGTTTGCACCGAAAAATCGAATGCCGGCAGGCGCGGATCGCGGCTGGTGATGATGTTCTCATCAGGAATATCCGGAATATCGGACAAATCGCGCAGCAGCGCTTCCAGCATCAGCCCGCCTTCGCGCGCCAATTGCGGCGGCAGCGCTTGGTCCAGCAGGCCGCCACCGGTAATATGCTCGTATGCGAATATTTTCATCACCATCTTTTAATGCTTTAAAAATCTTTCACCGCTAGGGACGCGAAGGACGCAAAGGAAAATCTAAATCAAAATATAATAAATGCTTTACTTGGCGTCCTTGGCGTACTTGGCGGTTAATGCTTTAAAAACTCTCATCGCAAGGGAGGCAAAGAAACTTTAAAATCCTGAACCACGGAGATCACGGAAGGAATCCCAATAAAGTTTGTTTTCCTTTGCGTCC
>JBOIFQ010000006.1:0-9960 GCA_050741655.1 Burkholderiales bacterium
GTGTAATGCCGCCGAAACCAGCAGTGCCGACGATGCCGAGGCGCTGCGCGCGCTGATCCAGCGCCAGTTGCCGCAGATTGCCCAGCGCCTGCAATGGACCACGGATAAACTCAATGCGCCGCAAAAAGCGCTTATTGGTGACGGCAAACCCGCGCAGGAGTGGTGGGATAATCTGCGGCAACGCTATGCCGCCGAGCCGGTGGAATTCAAGGCTGCTGACATTACCGCTGGCGCAACGGTTCCGGCCGAGCTGTTCGACAGCGTGGCGGACAATCTGCTGCAAAACGCCTTGCAGAAAAGCAAGCTCGAACCGGGGTTGCGCATTACGGTGGCTTTTTCCGCCGTCACGTTAAGCGTATGCGATAACGGCGTGCCTTTGAACGAAGCGCTCGCCAAGGCGCTTTTCATTGGTCCGGTTGCTTCGCAGAACGGACTGGGAATAGGTTTGTACCAGGCCGCGCGGCAGGCCACGCAAACGGGTTATCGTCTGCGTCTTGCCAGCAATCAAATCGGTAGAGTGTGTTTTGAACTGGCGCCGGCGAACTGAGCGTTGGACTTTAAGACTAAAAATAGAGATTGCTTCACTGACCGTCACGCTTCGCTCACGGCTGAAGGTTCACCGACTACATAAGCCGTCATTGCGAGAAGCGACAGCGACGAAGCAATCTGTCAGGGCAGCTTGCCCGCCGCGATCATGCGGTTGAATAGAACATTAGTCGAAAGCCAGGTCACCACATCGGCAAATTCTCCGTTCGATGCCGCTGTATTGTCGGTAATCGTGCGGCTTATAAAAGTAACAGTGGCGGCGGCATTGGTATCTTCGTCGGAATTAGTTCCCGAGTTATCCGCGATGGCATTTCCCGCATCATCCGTGCCCCAATTATTTTTGCCATAGGAGAACACAACAGCGGGTACATTTGATCCCAGGGTAACCAGAGTGCCGGCAGCATCCCGCGTGCGAACAGTTTTGGTGCCGGCAGTAGTCAAAATAAAAGGCGCATCCGCGAATACTGGAGACACGCTGTAACCGATTATCTTGCCCCAGGCATCGAGCTTGGACACGCCCAAAGCGGCCCAGGGTATGAAGCCGGTGCAATTAGCTTCACTACCACAAGCCGCGCGCTCGCTGCCGTTCGACGCCGATACCGCTGGCCGGGGTAGGCGTCCATTTGCCACAGCGAAACCAATTAAAGCTTCCCTGATCTCGTCCAGTGTTTTTTGAGTATTGCTTATATTGCGTTGGTCAACCTGGATACCAAGCGGGATTAGCAGGCTGCTTAATAGCAGTGTGAGAATAAATATCACGACACCGAGTTCGATCAGGGTAAAACCGCGGCCGCGCATTTTTTTCTGGTTTCCCATCATCAAGTATTTATACATTATTCGTTGCAGGTTGCGCGGCAATCGGCGGCGCGCTCAGGGGATGGTATAGATACGGTCACGCGTGTATGCCGTTGAAGTTGGAGTGACATAGCTATCTTTTCCGGTATTGATGTTGTTGTTGTTTTGGGGGTCTTCGAGATAGGCCGCCCAATTCGTCCAAGGATAAGGAACCGGCCGGCCGGCGCCCGCCGGTCCCGGTGTCAGGAGCACGACTTCCTTGCCCGGGGCTCCGTCCACCGAGAGCGTCGTTTGCCCCGCTTCACATGTGCTGCAGCTCATCAGGTAGTTTCTACCCACCGTGTAGTAAATGAGCTGGCTCCAGTTGTTGCTTATGAACCAGGCGGGAAGAGTGGGTGCGCCGCCCAATCCCCAGTCCGTGGGGGCGGCGTGCAAGTAGGGAATACGCCCGCGATTGTTCCCCACATTGTTAGTGGCGTCGCCGTCGGCGACGTCGGCCCAGGTGTAAACGCCGACTGCGGCTTTGTATTGCTGCAATATTGTGCGCAGCTCGCGCGCGACACGCTGTTCCACCACCGGGATAAGGTCCGCGGTGGTGATGATGAGAAGCCGGTCATTAAACGTGCCGGAAGCAGGCCCCGTCAAATAATTGCCAGTACCGCTTTCATTTCCCCCCTCCAGATAATTCGCCGGATTGTTCTGGTTGGCGGAGTCCCGTACTTGGGTACTGAGCACCTGGCCGGGCGCTAATACGATGGCGATGACATTGTTTGCCGGGTTTGCGCCGGTAACCGTAAGTTGGCCAAGCGTGTCGCTATTTATCGGCGTAGAGCCATTTGCATGGAAACTATTCGACAGCGCGTACCAAAGTCGTTCACCATTACCGTCGCGCAGATCAGGCAGACCCAGCGTCACCCAAGGCAATCTTCCAATAAGACTTACACAATTGCTCCCCGAGTAATCTGAAATGGGGGTACTCGCCCCATCGTTATCCACATCAGGGCAAGGCAATTCGCCAGGGCGATTTGAATCACTTGCGGCATAACCGATTAATGCATCTTTCGCCATCGCCAGCGCCGCCGCGGTTTGCTTGTCTCTGTCAATGTTCAGAGAGCCCGGACGGGCAAAATTGAATACCAGGCTGGTGCCGATGACCAAAAGGAGCGCGAGCAATATGAACAGTCCTTGTCCGCTTTGCCTGAAAAATACCTGTGGGATGCCGCGCCGCTGCATGAGAGCATCAGTATTGCGTTGGTGCCGGCGGAGGGACAGCTTGAGGCTGCTCAGCGGGCTGCGCGACGGATTCTGCAATCGGCTCGTCGTCTGTTTTGCGTAAAGAGGTTCTGGATTTTGTTTTTTCGGTCACGCCAGCGGCCGGCTGTTTTTTCTCCGCAACGCTTTCTTTCTTTTCCACCACGGCAGCCGCGACGGGTTGTTGATAGCTCTCGAGGATTTGTCCGCTTACCGCGTCGAGGTTCTGGCCGACGCGCAGATCCACCTCGCGGCCCGATTGCTGCAGTTGCAGGTTGACGCGCGCATCATCACCGCGGTGCGGGGTAATTTTGATTCCGCTGACTGCTTGTTTGTCGCTCATGGGCTTGTTGTTGATCCAGACTATGGATTCGCCATCGCTGCGTTTTACCACGCCGTTGACGCTGATGATTTCGAATGCCGGGGTTTCGGTCTCGACATTGATTTTGATGTTTTGCCTGCGCGCGTTGTCGAGCGTGGCGCGCTGCGCGGGAGTAAAAAACAACCGCCCCACGGGCTCGGCGGCCATACTCGCGAGCGGCAGCAGCAATAACAGGATTGCCGCGAACCACCTCATGATTTGGCCTCGTTGGGACTGAGAGTAAACCACATCAACTCGCACTCGGCGCGTAGATTAGGTTGGAAACGAATGGCGGTTGAGTTGTTATCCAGCCGCTCCAGCTTGCATTGATTGATATGGAACAGGCCAATTCCATTGTTGCTCAGCACGCCGAAGAAGCGCATCAAATCGCTTTCGTGCAGCAGGCGGAAACTCAGTTTCATCTGCGATTGCAGGATCGTTACATTGCCGGGGTTCAGTTCCTGCGCCTGCGCATAAGCCTGCTGCGCGCCGATCTGGTATTCCACGCCGAACAGCTCTGACTGCTGGTTGGCGAGCCGCAATCCGTCCAGCCACGCGATGCGCTGCTCGGGTCCGATCAAGCCCTGCTGTATCATGCGCTGGTAATCCCCGCGATAGCGCAGTATGGTTTCCCTTTCGTCACCCGATTTTTGGTAACGGGTGCGCGCCTCGCGCAACAGGTTATCCTGCTGTTTGAACTCATTCAGCGCGGTATCGCTGGAGCGTTTGGTGTAATAAACCAGCGCGCCGCCCGCCAGCAGCACTGCCAGCAGCAGCAGCAGCGGTATGCGCAAGGCCTTGATGTCTTCAGTGGAGAATTTCATGGCGCCGGCTTTAATGACAACACAACTTTAAATGGCGCACTCAGATTTTGCTGGCGGCTGTCGGTGGTGTTGCCGGATAAACTGGCTCCGGGGCTGATGTTAAGGGGAAGCTGGATAACGTTGGCTTCCGCCACGCTGCGCTCACTGCGCAGCCGGTCCACGAAACTATTGATGCTGATCAGCGCCGCGCGGTAGTCGCCCTTGAACGGCCGGATTTCCGCTTCAATCACGCCGCTTTCTTTTTTCGTCCCGGTTGCGGACGCGCTGCGCTGCGCACCGGGCTCGGTTTCCGCTGCGCCGCCATATTTCCAGCTTATGCTTTTTAATAAAACGCTGGGACTGGCATCCAGCGCGCGGCTGACGGCGCTGAACATGAGCTCCGGGCTGTGTATGGATTTCCTGATTTTTTGCGCCACCTCCACCGCAGTGCGCAGGTTCTCGGCGGATGCGGGGGCGGCGGGAAATTGCTTGGTGACCTCTTCGTACAGCGCCTGTTGCTGCACGGTCCGGCGCGCCGCCTGGGCGGTGTCTTCCCGGTACTGGAATTGCTGGTAAAGATTGATGCCTCCCCACAGCGTTGCGATCAGTGCCAGGCCTGCCGCGGCCGCGAAAATCCGCTGCCGCGCCTGATAGCGCCAGAACGGGCGGATTTTTTCCTCGGGAGCCAGGTTGATAAGCGGCTGCTGATCGCCCAGCATGTGCAGATACATGACGTCGGGAGAAATTTGCAGCAGCTCGGGCGCCAGGCCCAGCTTGGCGCTGATTTCAGCGCGGCCGAAATACTGGCACAGGACGCTCGATTGCTGCTTGATCAATTCCTTGCTCAGATCCGCCAGTGCATCGCTTTGATCGAGAATCACGACCAGCAGCGGCTCTTCCAGCGGACTCACTTTCAGCGCCGCCAGATACAGCCGCGTGTTGCTGATTTCCTCGGCATATTCGGCCAAAGGCATTTCTTCCTGCGCTTGCTCGATCGGAGTCAAGCGGCTGATGCGCAGTTTCTGGTCGCGGAAAAAAGTCTGGCGTAATCCGGCGCAGTTTTGCGAAACCAGCAGCAAGTTGGAATTAGTCTGCAGGTTAAAGCGCTTGAGCAGCATGTGGCTCGCTATCGGCAGCAGGTACACACCGGCCAAAATCGCCTGCCGCGCTTCGATACTCTTGAGCCAGCCGGCCACTGCTTCCGGGTTGGTAAGCGCCGCGAACAGAAAACGGTCGTCGCGCCGCTTGTCGGTTTCGCGCCCCTGCAGCCAGGCGCGGCTGTAAGGGTTGTTGCGGTAAAGCTGGCGCAGTTTGCGCGCGGTCATTTCCCGGCGGTCGCCGCCGAAGCTGTGCGGCAGATTATCGAAGCGGTAGTCTTCGTCCACCGTGTCCACCAGTACATGTACCGGCAGGCCCGGATTCTGCCCCAGCAATTCACCGAATGCGGACCAGCCAGCCTCGCTGTTGGCGAATACCTGAGCCATAACCAGCTTGCCGCGGCGCCAGATGCCGGCGGTGGCCTGAGAGGCGGAAATACAAAGAAATATTTTTCCAGTCATGTGGGCGCGCTAGAATTTGAGTTTGCCGAGAATATCGTACACCGGAAGCAGGGTGGCGGCCATGATGGATAGCAGCAGGGAAGCCAGCACCACCGTGGTAAGCGGGCCCAGAAGCTTCAGGCCTTTGTCCACCGCATCTTTCACATCGCGATTGTAGAAATAACTGACGTTGAGCAGCGCGGTATCGAGCGCGCCGGTGGTCTCGCCCACGCGCAGCATGCGGATCACCAGCGGCGGGAACATGCCGAGATTGCGGAAAGCCTCGGTCAGGCTTTCGCCGGCGCCAATCTGCTGCCCGGCGCGCAGCAACCCGTCGGCGATGACGCGGTTGGCGACAATGCCTTCGCTGGTCTTGATGGCGTCGAGTATGGTGATGCCGGATTGATACATGAGCGCGAAGAAATTGGCGAAGCGCGCCATGATGATTTTTTGCAGGATTTCACCGGTGACCGGCAGGTGCAGCTTGAGATAATCCCAAAAATAACGCATGCGCGGACTTTGCTGAAGCAGCACCACGAAGGTGATTACCGCTGCGAACGGCACGCCGAGCATGAACGGCCAATAGCGGATGATGGAGTCGGAAATGAAAATCATCGCCCGTGTTTGCACCGGCAAAGGCAGTCCCATGCTTTTCAGCAATGTCACTACTTGCGGCACCAGCACTACCAGCATCGCCACCGCCACTGCAATAATAACCACCAGCACCAGAATTGGATAGAGCATCAGACGGCGCGTCTGGCCGATAAGCTCATCCTGCCATTTGAGCGTGGTGGCAAGGTTTTCGAACACTTCGGTAAGGCGTCCGGCCTGCTCTCCGGCTTTCACCAGGCTGACGAATATAGGACTGAAGACATGCGGCTGCGCGGCCAGTGTCTGCGACAGCATCTTGCCGCCTTCCATGTCTTCCAGCAGCGAAGAGACGATTTCGCGGAAACGCGGATTGTCCAGGGTGTCGCGCAAATCGCGCAGGCCTTCCAGCAGCGGAATTCCCGCGCGCGAGATCTGCTCCATGTCCAGGCAGAAAGTGATCAGGTCGCGCCGCGTGATATTGGCGCGCGCCAGCGCGGAAGCGTTTTTCTTGAGCTGCCGGAAAGTGATGAGATCCAGCCCCATTCGCTTCAAGCGCAATTCGAGGTCAATCTCGTTGATGGCGTCGAGGTTACCGCGCGCCGGGTGACCGGCGCGATCCACGGCTTTATATTGGAAAGTTGACATAAGTCCGGTGGCCGCGGGCGCTGCTTAATCCGCCCGGTCGGTGAGATTGACCGCGCGCGTGACTTCAGGGATGCTGGTCAAGCCTTCGAGTACCAGGCGGATGGCATCCTCGGCCAGCGTGCGGAATCCTTTTTTCTGTGCCGCAGTCCGCAGTTCGCGCAGCGTGGCGCGCCGCACCACCATTTCATCGAGATCACTGTCCATTTGCAGCACTTCCACCACCGGCATGCGGCCTTTGTAACCTTTGTTGTTGCACGCCTTGCAGCCCACCGGCTTGTAAATTTTGTGCGACTTGCCTTCGAGACCGAATAGCTTGAGCTCGAGCGCAGTCGGCTCGTGGACATGCTTGCACTTCGGGCACAGCAGGCGCACCAGACGCTGCGCCACGATGCCGATCACATTGCCGCTGATGATGTCGGGCAGGATACCGATATCCATCAGCCGCGGAAATGCGCCGATGGCCGAGTTGGTGTGCAGCGTGGCGAATACCTGGTGGCCGGTCATGGCGGCGCGAAAAGCCATTTCCGCCGTTTCCTTGTCGCGGATTTCACCCACCAGGATAATGTCCGGATCCTGACGCAAAATCGAGCGGATGCCGTTGGCGAAATCCATTTTCGCCGCTTCGTTCACCGAAGTCTGGCGCATCAGGGTCACCGGATATTCCACTGGGTCTTCCAGCGTCATGATGTTGACTTCTTCATTGTTCAGCTTGGACAGCAGCGAGTACAGCATGGTGGTCTTGCCGCTGCCGGTGGGTCCGGTGAGAACCAGTATCCCTTCCGGCCGCGTCAGCATGAAATTGAGTTTGTGTACGGTGTCCTTGGGCAGGTTCATGCGATCCAGGCTGATGATGGATTTTTCGCGATCCAGCACGCGCAGCACGATATTCTCGCCGTAAATCGTCGGCTGGGTGGAGACCCGGAAATCCACATCGCGCCCGTTGAGATTGAGCGACAGGTGCCCGTCCTGCGACGCGCGCGTCTCGGCGATATTCATTTCGGAAATCACCTTGAGCCGCACCGCGATGCCGGGCCAATAGGTTTTGTGCAGACTGCGCACCTGTTCCAGCACGCCGTCGATGCGATAGCGGATGCGCAAAAAAGCGTATTCCGGCTCGAAGTGAATGTCAGAGGAACCGCGCTTCACCGCATCCACCAGCAGCGCGTTGACCAGCCGCACGATGGGCTGGGTGTATTCGTCGCCCGCCGCCTGCAGGCTTTGATAATCGATTTCGCCGGTTTCGATTTCCTCCAGGATGCCGTCCACCGACAGATTAAAGCCATAGAAACGGTCTATGCTTTCCTCGAGCTGCGCTTCGCCCGCCAGCAGCGTCCTGATTTCGATCTGCGCGCCGAGCGTGGCGCGTAATTGATCCAGCGCCACCACGTTGAAAATTTCGCTCACCGCCACCGTCAGGCTTTTGCGCTCCGTATCGTAGGCAATCGGCAGCATGCGGTAGCGGCGTGCAAAATCCTGCGTCACCAGTTTCAGCGCGTCGGCGTCGGCGACGACGTGGGACAGATCCACGCTTTCCTGGCCGATGGTGCGCGCCATCAGATCGCGGATCACCGCTTCGCTCACGAAGCCCAGCTTCACCAACTGCCGGCCGATCGGTATCTTGCTGTGTTTTTGCTCGGTGAGCCCGATGCGCAACTGGTCGAAGGTGACCAGCCCTTGCTGAATCAGCATCTCGCCGAGACGCATTTTTTTACGCTGCTCGGCCATGAAGTTATTCCAGGGAAGACAGGCGAGTGATGCGGCTTTGCGCCAGATTCAAATCAAAATGGGGTTGCTCCTGGTTTTTGGCCAGTGCCAGCGCCTGTTGATAGAACTTGAGCGCGAGTTTGGGCTGCTGCAGGTGCTCCAGGCCGATGGCCAGATTAAATGCGTAATCCGGATTGTCGGGCTGCAAATGGTGCGCCTGAAAATAGGCTTGCTGCGCTTGCGGCCATCGCCCTTGTTCGGCGTAAAGGTTGCCGAGCGTGAAATACAGGAAAGGCGAAGATTCGCGCTCGAGCAATTGTTTCAAGCGCGCCTCACTGGCTTGCGGATCGGTGCGTCCGACCAAACCTAACAGTGCTGCCTGCGCCGCGGCATTCCTGGGATCGGCCTGTACCACTTTCAGGTAATACTGTGCAGCTAGATCCGGCTGATTTTTCTGCTCGGCGATGGCCGCCAGCCCGAGCAGGGCTTCCACGTTGTTGGGCTCGGCCGTCAAAAGGTTCTGGTAGGCGGTTTGCGCCGCATCGAGACGATTTTGCCGCAACGCCGTGTAGCCGTCTTGCAACCGCGGATCCACCGTGGGTACGGCGCGCACCTGATTGATACTGACGCTTTGCAATGAAGGAATGCGCGCTGCGCGCGGCGCAACCGCTTCGCGTCTCGGCTCGGCACTCTCGGTGAAAAGCGGCTTGGGCTCAGGCGTGGCCTGAGGTGGCAAGGTCTGTGGCGCGGGCAGGATAGCCAGCGGCGAGCCGGACGGCGGCAACGTTGGTGTGGTGAACGCGGCCGGTTTATAGATAGCGAGGAGGATGTAGATAAAACCACCGATTAACACCAGCGCCGCGATAAAGCCGAATAGCACCACCGGATGGGTGCGGATGTAAACACCTAAGCCGCCCGGCGTTTCGCCCGCCCGCATTACGGTTGCCGCCAAGGCGGGACTTGCTTCGGTGGCTTCGTCTCCGGCCGCCGCCGCTAGGGTTTCAGTTTCCAGCGGCTGTAACGCGAGCTCGCCGGCCTGGTTCTCGCTAACGGGTGGCTTGGGCAGTTCGCCGCTCGTGCGGTCCTGGGATGCCTTTTGCAAGGCTTTCATCAACAGGCTCATTTGGTGCTGCCGGAGATCTCGGGTTGGGGCAAGAAGCGCTTGTAGAATTTCAGTTCGTCGCTGTCTAGCGAGGGATTGGTCACCACCGTGGGACGCAGGAAAATCACCAGTTCGGTCTTGGTCAAGTTGTCGTTGCGAAAGCTGAACACATCGCCGAACAGCGGAATCTTTCCCAGGCCAGGCAGGGAGTCACGACTGCGGATTTCGCTGTCTTGCATCAGACCGCCGAGGATCACCGACTGCCCGCTGTTGACCTGCAGCACCGATTCCATTTCGCGGGTCTGGATTTGCGGCACCGGGTTGGTGATGGTGGTGGTGGTGCTCACTCCGGGCACTCCGGTGGGGGTCACCACGATCAGGCCGGGGTTAGGGTCGTTGACGAATTGGGTGATGCGCGTGATCGTGGGGCGCACGGTAAGCGACACCACGCCGTTTTCGTTGATTTGCGGGGTGACGCTCATCACCACGCCCACCGGTACCGTTTGCGCACGTGTATTGAATGTAGGCTGCTGCACCACACCCTGGGTCGCGGAGCCTTGCTGCACGTCGATCGAGAAATAAACGATGTTGTCCACCACTTTGAGCAGCGCGGTCTGATTGTTG
>JBOIFQ010000007.1:0-3922 GCA_050741655.1 Burkholderiales bacterium
CATCGCCAACCCCGCGATTGCGGTAGAAACGCCGTAATTGGCCAATTCATATCACATACAAGGAGAAGCGCGAATGGACTCGCAATACTTAAGCTTGAAACCCAAATCCGAATTTACCCGCCGCGAATTCGTGGTCACCATGCTGGCGACCGGTTTTGCGCTGGCGGTGCAACCGGTATGCGCGCAAAGCGTGATTCATACCGACGAGCAGGGACTCACCGCGGGCGAAGTCAAAATCCCGGTGAGCGATGGCGAGATTCCCGCCTACCGCGCCATGCCTTCCAGCGGTGGGCCGTTCCCGGTAGTGCTGGTGGTGCAGGAAATCTTCGGCGTGCACGAACACATTAAAGATGTCTGCCGCCGCTTCGCCAAGCTGGGCTATCTCGCCATTGCGCCGGAACTCTACGCGCGCCAGGGCGATGTATCCAAGCTCGGCGATGTTCAGCAGATTCTAAGCGACGTGGTATACAAGGTACCCGACGCGCAAGTCATGTCCGACCTCGACGCCAGCGTTGCATGGGTGAAAAAATCCGGCAAGGGGGATACCGCCAAACTTGGCATCACCGGTTTCTGCTGGGGCGGGCGCATCGTGTGGCTGTATGCGGCGCACAACCCCAAACTCAAGGCCGGCGTCGCCTGGTATGGCGCGCTCAAATGGAAAACCAGCAAGCTGCAGCCTAAAAATCCGGCCGACATGGCAGGATTGCTGAAAGCACCGGTGCTGGGCTTGTACGGCGGCGCCGATACGGGCATTCCGCCCGAAGCGGTGGACGAGTTGCGCCAGGCGCTCAAGGCAGCGGGCGGCAAATCGGAAATCATCGTTTATCCCGGCGCTCCGCACGGTTTCCACGCCGACTACCGGCCGAGTTATCGCCAGGAAGCGGCGCAAGACGGCTGGAAGCGCTTGCAGCAATGGTTCAAATCCAACGGTGTAATTTAAGTCAGGGAAAATATCATGCGTATTCTGTTCGCCGTTTTTACTTTATGGTTATCCGCCCTGCCCGCGCAAGCGGTGGATTTAGCCAGTCTCAGCAACAAGGATGTGGTGAGCGGCCTGAAGGAAGCCTTGAGCCAAAGTTCGAGCGCGGCAGTGGCCAAACTCGGCGTGGAGAATGGATTTCTTGGCAATCCCAAAGTGAAAATCCCGCTGCCTGACAAGCTGCAGAAAATCGAAGGCACGATGCGCAGGTTCGGTATGGGCGGCACTGCCGATGAATTGATCACCAGCATGAACCGCGCGGCGGAAGCGGCGGTGCCGGAAGCCAAGACCCTGCTCCTGGGCGCGGTGAAAAAAATGAGCGTGCAGGACGCCAAGGGGATTTTAACCGGCGGCGATGATGCAGCCACGCAGTATTTCCGCAACAATACCGAAAACCAGTTGCGTACCAAATTTGAGCCGATCGTGAGCAAAACCGTGCGTCAGGTCGGACTGGTGGAAAAATATGATGCGTTCGCCGGCAAGGCCGCCACGCTGGGATTGAAAGACACGCCCAACATGGAGCAGTATGTCACGCAGAAAGCGCTCGACGGCTTGTTCCTGATGATGAAGGACGAAGAAAAAGCGATCCGCACCAGCCCGGCGCAATATAGCGGGAAGTTGCTGCAAAAAGTATTCGGCGCGGTGGGGCACTAGCACTATACTAATAGCCGGATATGCCCTGTGAACTGTGTGAATCTGACGGAGGCGAACTGCTGTGGCGCGACCTCCAGTGCCGCGTGGTGCGGATAGGCGACCCCGACCACCCCGGATTTTGCCGCGTCGTCTGGAATGCGCATGTGAAAGAAGTCACCGATCTCAGTGAAACCGAGCGCCTGCATCTCATGCGAGTGGTGCTGGCAGTGGAAACGGCGTTGCGCCAATTGCTCGCGCCTGACAAAATAAATCTGGCGAGTCTGGGCAACATGACACCGCACCTGCACTGGCATGTGATTCCGCGCTTTCACGACGACCCTCACTACCCCAATCCGGTGTGGGGACAGAAACTGCGTGCCACACCGCACACCCTGCCCGGCGGTTTCAAGGCCGGTTTGCAAACCGCGCTGTGCGCAGCGCTTAAAACGCACTGAAGCAAGCACCCATGTTGTCGATGCCGCTTCCCGAAATTTCCGCCACCGCCGCCAGCAAGTGGAAAGACGCCGCCGCCTGCCAGCGCTGGCTGGGAGAATTGCCGCTTACCAACGCCGGCCAGGCGCAGCAGGCGCTCAATGCCGAGCTCGCGCGCTTTCTGCGCGTGAAAATGCCGCCGCTGGAGCGTATGAAAGTCCTCGAGCAGTTGCGCGAATCGGTGGCGCATGTGCAAACCGAATGCGCCAGGAAATATGCCGGCAAACCGTTGCCGATGTTAGAGACCGAAAGCGCGCAATGGAAGCAGACTCTCGCCCTGTGGCAAAACCTGCGCGCGGGGTACCAGCGTTGTCTGCTGGATGCGCTGGGCAGTAGCGGCGAAGCCGCGCGACACGCCGCGCTGCTTTGCCAGCGCTGCCTGCGTTATACCGCCGCCACCATCGTCGAATACTACCTCGTCAACCTGGAAGTGGATGCCGAATTGTGGCGACATCTGTACGCGCTTTACGCTTTGGCTGAAAAAAATGGCTGCGCCGAGGAAGCGGTGCAGGACAAGCTGATGGGTGAAACCAGCAGCACCAACTGCACGGTGGCGTGCGTGCGCGCGCTTTTGATCAGCCTGGGTAACCCTTATTCGCTTTCGCCCAAGCAGATTGAGCTCGCCGGC
This sequence comes from Burkholderiales bacterium, assembly GCA_050741655.1. Lineage (GTDB taxonomy): Bacteria > Pseudomonadota > Gammaproteobacteria > Burkholderiales > JAHFRG01 > JAHFRG01. The sequence continues at coordinate 2,733 of JBOIFQ010000007.1, forward strand.
CGCTGGATAGACCAATGGGGCGAGAAAGTGAAAATCACCGTGTCCGCTCCGTCGCATGCGGCGCCGGTTTTCGATCTGGCCGGCACCAGCGGCGCGGCGGCAGCGGCTGAAACCAACAACCCGGCTTCCCTGCGTTATCTTGTCACCGAGGATCTGGGCATGGACCTGATGAAACGCATCGTACGGCTGGAAAAAGGCCAGGCGCCGGCGGAACTCGGCTTGGGCAGCGATTGCATGCAGCCCGCCTGCGAAGCCTTGGTGAAAATGCTGTTTCAGCAATGGTGCCGCACCGCGCGCATCGCGCCGCGCCGCGCCGCCGGTCAGAAAGTGCAGTTGTGCGCCGGCCTCGCCGGTGCGCATTATTTCGTGAGCGGCAATGCTTTCAAGCAACCGGGCAAACTGCAGCTTTCGCGCCAGGAAGAAGAAGAGCTCAGAATGTTCGGTCATGTCAGCAAGCACCGCGAAGCGAAGCAGCTTTCGCAACTGGGTTTTGCCCTCGAATCCTGGGAAACGGTAAACGATTCGGTGCAGGGTACCGGCTGGATGCGCGCGCCCGACGGGGGCAACGCACGCCTGAGTCTCAACCAGCTCATCGCCGCCGGCCAGGGTGGCAAAGACTTTTTGTTGTGCGTGGTGCAGTGGATCACCCAAAAAGCCGGCGGCGAATTGCATATCGGCGTGCGCGTGTTGCCAGGTATTCCCGAGCCGGTGGCGGTGCGTCCCAGCGGCAGCGGCACCGGAGCCAGTTATGTGCAGGCGTTTTTGCTGCCGGATGTGGCGGCGCTAAATATCGAACCGTCGCTGATTCTGCCCAACGGCTGGTTCCAGACCGGCCGCATCATTGACGTTTACACCAGCGAATCGCAGCGCATCAAGCTCATCAAGCTGATCGAAAAAGGCGCGGATTACGACCGTGTGGATTTTGGCGCGCCTTAAGCGCAAGCTGCTCGGGAAATCATGGCTGGACTCGATAAAAAAACTCCCGCACCGGTTGAAATCAAGCTGCATCAGAAATCGCGCGTGATGGAAATCGCTTTTTCCGACGGCAAGGTATTTCAGCTTTCCTACGAATTTCTGCGCGTGCATTCGCCTTCCGCCGAAGTGCGCGGCCACGGGCCGGGACAGGAAGTGCTGCAGGTCGGCAAGAAGAACGTCGATATCACCAGCATAGAGCCGGTCGGCACTTACGC
>JBOIFQ010000008.1:0-3172 GCA_050741655.1 Burkholderiales bacterium
CATTACCTCAACGACAGCGCCGGGCAGATTTTCGTTTTCTTCATTCTCACCGTGGCGGCGGCGGAATCGGCGATCGGCCTGGCGATACTGGTGGTGCTGTTCCGCAACCTGCGCACCATTCATGTGGACGACCTGGACAGTCTTAAAGGGTAAGGAGTGAGCGGTAAGGGGTAAGGGGAAAAGTCCGCGAGCAGGGTTTACAACTACTAAATATTATGACTGAAATGCAAAAACTCTATCTCCTGGTGCCGCTGGCGCCGCTCGCCGGCGCCATCCTCGCCGGGCTGTTCGGCCGCGTCATCGGCCGTGCGGGTGCGCATTGGGCGACCATCATCGGCGTCGCGGTTTCTTTCTTTGCCTCGCTTTTGATTTACCAAGACGTGGAGCGCGGCAATATTTTCAACGGCACGGTTTATACCTGGCTCACTTCCGGCGGCACCCGATTTGAAATCGGTTTTCTCATCGACCAGCTCAGCGCAACCATGATGGTGGTAGTGAGCTTCGTGTCGCTGATGGTGCATATCTACACCATCGGCTATATGCACGATGATCCCGGCTATCAGCGCTTTTTCAGCTATATCGCACTGTTCACTTTCTCGATGCTGATGCTGGTGATGGCGAATAATTTCCTGCAATTGTTTTTTGGCTGGGAAGCGGTGGGGCTGATGTCGTATCTGCTGATCGGTTTCTGGTATACGCGCGAGAGCGCGATTTTCGCCAACCTCAAGGCATTCCTGGTCAACCGCGTCGGCGATTTCGGATTCCTGCTCGGCATCGGTCTCATCCTCGCGTATTTCGGCAGCCTCGATTACGCCACGGTATTTAAGCAGGCGCCGCAACTGGCGGGGATGACGCTGGAGATTATTCCCGGCGAGACGTGGCAGATGCTGACGCTGATATGCATCCTGCTGTTCGCCGGCGCGATGGGCAAATCGGCGCAGTTCCCGCTGCATGTGTGGCTGCCGGATTCAATGGAAGGGCCGACGCCGATTTCCGCTTTGATCCATGCCGCGACCATGGTGACCGCGGGCATTTTCATGGTGGCGCGCATGTCGCCGCTGTTCGAGTTGTCCGAGACCGCGCTGTCGGTGGTGCTGGTCATCGGCAGCATCACGGCTTTGTTCATGGCGCTGCTGGGGCTGGTGCAGAACGACATCAAGCGCGTGGTGGCGTATTCCACGCTGTCGCAACTCGGTTACATGACGGTGGGCTTGGGCGCGTCGGCTTACGCCGCCAGCATTTTCCATCTGGCGACGCACGCATTTTTCAAGGCGCTGTTGTTTCTGGCTGCGGGCTCGGTGATCATCGCCCTGCATCACGAACAAGACATGCGCAAAATGGGCGGACTCAAGAAATACATGCCGATTACGTATTGGACCACCGTCATCGGTTCGCTGGCGCTGGTGGGCATCCCGCCGTTCGCCGGTTTTTTCTCCAAGGACGCGCTGATCGAAGCGGTGAGCGCCGCGCATATCGCCGGTTCCGGTTTCGCCCAGTTCGCGGTGACTATCGGTGTATTCATCACCGCGCTGTATTCATTCCGCTTGCTGTTCATGACTTTCCACGGCGCGCCGCGCATGGATGCGCATACGCGCGAGCATTTGCATGAATCGCCGTGGGTGGTGACCGTGCCTTTGATTCTGCTGGCGATTCCCTCGGTTTACTCCGGCTGGACTTATATCGAGCCGATGCTGTTCGGCGGGCATTTCGGCGCCGCCATCGTGGTGCTGCCGCAGCACGATGTGCTGGGGCATCTGAAAGAACATTTCCACAGCGTGCTCGCTTTTACCCTGCATGGGCTCACGGCGCTGCCGTTCTGGCTGGCGCTGGCGGGAATCGCCACCGCGTATTATCTCTACCTGCTGCGCACCGATTTGCCGGCCAAGCTCGCGCAGCGTTTCCAGGCGATCTATACCGTGCTCGACAATAAATATTACTTCGACGAATTTTATCAAAGACTGTTCGCCGGCGGCGCGCGCGGCTTCGGCAACGGGTTGTGGAAAATCGGCGATGTCGCGCTGATTGACGGCTTCTTCGTCAATGGCACGGCGCGCGTGGTGCGCTGGGGGTCGGGGCTCATCCGTCAGTTGCAATCGGGTTACATTTATCACTACGCGTTCGGCATGATCATCGGCATCTTCGCGCTCTTGATGTGGTTCGTCAGAGCCTGAGAAGCTTCAGCCGGACACAGAGAACACGGAGAAAAACAAGCTTAAAAATTATTTGGAGTTTCGCTCTCTATGTTCTCCGCGGTTAAGAAATGATATTTAAAACATAAAAATTAATTGACTCAAACATGCCGCAAAAATATTGAACCACGGGACGCACAGGAAACACTGAGAACGGATGGCTTTAATATTTTTCAAGATTTCTCCGTGATCTCTGTGATCTCCGTGGCTGGGGAGTTTGTTTTGAAATTTAAAAATAAATTCATATAAAAATGCTGCTAGGTTTTCCACTGTTAAGTCTTGCCATCTGGCTGCCGATTCTGTTCGGGCTGCTGGTGTTGGCTACCGGCGGCGACCGCAAGGCGCCGCTGGCGCGCTGGATTGCGCTGGCGGGTTCGCTGGCGAGCTTCCTGGGCACGCTCCCTCTTTATACCAAGTTCGACCTCACTGTCGCGGGCATGCAGTTGGTCGAATTGCATGCCTGGATTCCGCGCTTCAACATCCATTACCACCTCGGGGTGGACGGCATCTCGGTGCTGTTCATTCTGCTTAACAGCTTTATGACGCTGCTGGTGGTGATTTCCGCCTGGCGCGTGATCGAAACCAAGGTGGCGCAGTACATGGCGGCGTTCCTCATCATGGCGGGGCTGGTGAACGGCGTGTTCGCCGCGCTCGATGCCATGCTGTTCTACGTTTTTTTCGAAGCCATGCTGATCCCGATGTTCATCATCATCGGCGTGTGGGGCGGTCCCAACCGCGTGTATGCGGCGATCAAGTTCTTTCTGTACACCTTGCTCGGCTCGCTGCTGATGCTGGTGGCGTTCATTTATCTCTACCACGCCTCCAACGGCAGCTTCTCGATTCTCGAGTTTCATCAATTGCCGCTTTCGCTTACCGCGCAAATCCTGATTTTCATCGCGTTTTTCCTGTCGTTCGCGGTGAAAGTGCCGATGTGGCCGGTGCATACCTGGCTGCCGGACGCGCACGTCGAGGCGCCCACCGGC
>JBOIFQ010000009.1:0-3468 GCA_050741655.1 Burkholderiales bacterium
AAAACATCATCCAGAAGCTGCTGCAGAAATGCGATTACGAAGTCGAGAAAGCGCAGCGCGGCATCGTATACATAGATGAAATCGACAAGATTTCGCGCAAGTCCGAGAACCCTTCGATTACCCGCGATGTGTCGGGCGAGGGCGTGCAGCAGGCGCTGTTGAAGCTGATCGAAGGCACTATCGCCTCGGTGCCGCCGCAAGGCGGGCGCAAGCATCCCAATCAGGAATTCGTGCAGGTGGACACCACCAATATCCTGTTCGTCTGCGGGGGCGCGTTTGACGCGCTGGACAAGATCATCCGCAACCGCTCGCAAAAAGGCGGCATTGGTTTCGGCGCGGATGTCAAAAGCAAGGACAATCGCAAGGACATCGGCGAAGTGCTGCGCGATGTGGAGCCTGAAGACTTGATTAAATACGGTCTGATTCCGGAATTCGTCGGCCGTCTGCCGGTGGTGGCGACGCTGGAAGAGCTCGACGAAAAAGCGTTGATACAGATACTCACCGAACCCAAAAACGCGCTGTTGAAGCAATACCAGAAAATGTTCGGCATGGAAGGCGTGGAACTGGAAATACGCGAGCCGGGCTTGAAAGCCATAGCCAAGAAAGCGCTGGCGCGCAAGACCGGCGCGCGCGGCCGGCGCTCCATCCTCGAACTGACGCTGCTCGACACCATGTTTGATTTGCCTTCGATGGAGAACGTGGTCAAGGTGGTGATAGACGAAGGCGTGATTAACGGCGACGCCAAACCGCTGTTGATGTATTCCGACCAGTCCAGCAAGGTCGCCAGTTCGATTTAGCGGCCAGCCGATATGGCGCGGCTTATGCTCTTGATTTTCAGCACGCGGGCCTCATATAGAGGTTTATCTTCAACCACGGGTGAAAAACATGTCCGAGCAAACGGTTAACGAACCAGCCCTGTACTCCCTGCTGCCGCTGCGTGACGTGGTGGTGTTCCCGCATATGGTGATTCCGCTGTTCGTGGGGCGCCCCAAGTCCATCAAGGCGCTGGAAACCGCCATGGAAAGCGGCAAGAGCATCCTGCTGGTGGCGCAGAAATCCGCCTCCAAGGACGAACCCGCGCCTGAAGACATGTACCGGGTGGGCAGCATCGCCAATATCCTGCAAATGCTGAAACTTCCGGATGGCACGGTGAAAGTGCTGGTCGAAGGCAGTCAGCGCGCCATTATCAAGGATGTGATAGACGTCAAGACGCATTATGCGGGGCAGTCCGAGCTGGTGCCTATGGACAGCGTGGAAGGCCACGAAATCGAAGCCATGCGGCGCGCCACGCTCAATCAATTCGACCAATACGTCAAGCTCAACAAGAAAATTCCGCCGGAAATCCTGACTTCGCTGGCTGGAATTGACAGCGCCGGGCGTCTCGCCGACACCATAGCCGCGCATTTGCCATTGAAGCTCGAACAGAAACAGCAAGTGCTGGAAATGTTCGATGTGAAACAGCGGCTTGAGCATCTGTTGAGCCTGCTGGAAACCGAACTCGACATTCTGCAGGTGGAAAAGCGCATCCGTGGCCGCGTCAAGCGCCAGATGGAGAAAAGCCAGCGCGAGTATTACCTGAACGAACAAGTGAAAGCGATCCAGAAGGAACTCGGCGAAATGGAAGACGGCGCCGATCTGGATGAAGTCGAGAAAAAAATCAAGGCGGCGCACATGCCCAAGGAAGCGCGCAAAAAAGCCGAAGCCGAGCTGAAAAAGCTGAAGCTCATGTCGCCGATGTCGGCGGAAGCCACCGTGGTGCGCAATTATATTGACGCGCTGATAGCGCTGCCGTGGAAGAAAAAAAGCCGCATCAATACCGACCTGAACGCAGCGGAAAAAGTGCTCAACGAAGACCACTACGGCCTGGAAAAGGTCAAGGAGCGCATCGTCGAATATCTGGCGGTGCAGCAGCGCGTGGACAAAGTGAAAGCGCCGATTCTATGCCTGGTCGGCGCGCCCGGCGTGGGCAAGACTTCGCTCGGCCAATCCATCGCGCGCGCCACCAACCGCAAATTCGTGCGCATGTCGCTGGGCGGAGTGCGTGACGAAGCGGAAATCCGCGGTCATCGCCGCACTTATATCGGCTCCATGCCGGGCAAAATCCTGCAAAACATGAGCAAGGTGGCGGTGAAAAATCCGCTGTTCCTGCTCGATGAAGTGGACAAGATGGGAATGGATTTCAGAGGCGACCCGTCCTCGGCGCTGCTGGAAGTGCTGGACCCGGAGCAGAACCACACTTTCACCGATCATTACATCGAAGTGGAATACGATCTTTCCGATGTCATGTTCGTGGCCACCGCGAATACGCTTAATATTCCGCCGGCGCTGCTGGATCGCATGGAAGTGATCCGGCTTTCCGGTTACACGGAAGATGAGAAAGTCCACATCGCCATGCAGCATCTGCTGCCCAAGCAGATGAAGAATCACGGCCTCAAACCGGAAGAGGTGGCGCTATCCGAGAGCGCGGTGCGCGACATCGTGCGCTATTACACGCGCGAAGCCGGGGTGAGGGCGCTGGAGCGCGAGCTGTCAAAGATTTGCCGTAAAGTAGTGAAAATTATCGTGATCAATAAGGACCAGGGCAAGATTGTCGTGACCGCCAAGAACCTGAGCAAGTATCTGGGCGTACGGCGCTATACCTACGGCATGGCCGAGAAAAACAATCAGGTAGGGCAGGTCACCGGCCTGGCGTGGACCGAAGTCGGCGGCGAGTTGCTGACTATAGAGGCGGTGGTGCTGCCGGGCAAAGGCAAGATGATTACCACCGGCAAGCTCGGCGAAGTGATGCAGGAATCGGTGCAGGCCGCGCTTTCCGTCGCCCGCAGCCGCGCGCGCGCGCTCGGCATCGCCGAGGATTTTTATCAGAAGAACGACGTGCATATCCACTTGCCCGAAGGCGCGACACCCAAGGACGGGCCTTCCGCCGGCATCGGCATTTGCACCGCGATGATTTCGATGCTGACCCAGATCCCGGTGAAAGCGGACGTGGCGATGACCGGCGAAATTACTTTGCGCGGCGAGGTGCTGCCGATCGGCGGTCTGAAGGAAAAACTGCTGGCGGCGCATCGCGGCGGAATCAAAACCGTGCTGATACCGGAAGAAAACGTGAAGGATCTGGCGGAGATTCCGGAAAACATCAAAAACAGGCTCGACATCCATCCGGTGAAATGGATAGATCAGGTGTTCGCGCTGGCCTTGGAGCGTGCGCCCAAGCCGCTGCCCGAGGAGGTCACGGCGCCGCTGCCGGCGGCGGTGGAAGAAAAAACGCCCGCTGCCGTTATCAAGCATTAGCCATGCACTGGCGTGCGCCGCCCGGCGCACGCTATTTCATTTTTAATTCTGTGCGGCATGGGCTTGACACATGCTTTTCGCGCTTGCTATAAAGCAGATGAAGGCTTTGGTACTTTCGCCCAAGGTTTTTTCATAAAATCATTTCCGCAAGCCACCATCAATGGAGGAGCTGTGAAC
>JBOIFQ010000010.1:0-4656 GCA_050741655.1 Burkholderiales bacterium
AAACAGGGCGTAGCGGTTCATGATGGCGTCCTTTTGTGTAATGGCGTTTTCGATTTTTTTGCGCTTATGCCTTGCAGCAAAATATCCAGATGCGTGTCGAGATAGCGCGTTACATTGAGCGCCTTGTGCTCGTGCGGCTGAAATGAATATTCCCAGATCAGCAGCAGCACCACCGGCGCGATGGCGATGCGCAAGGCGTAATTGATATCCATTTTACGGAACTCGCCGCTATCCATGCCGCGCTGCAGGGTGCGCGCGCAAATGCGCTGGCCGCGGTGGATCACTTCCTGCAGATAAAACTTCGCCAGTTCGGGAAAATTGCCCGATTCCGAAATCACCAGCTTGGGAATGCCGCCCAGCGGCGTGGCGCCGATGGCCTGCCACCAGCCTTTGATGATGTCGCGGATGAGGTCGCGCGAGCTGCCGCGGTAATCGTCAATCAAATGCTCGGCGCGCACCAGAAACGGCACCATGCCCTGGCGGATGACCGCTTTGAACAACTCTTCCTTGCTGGAGAAATAAAGATACAGCGTGCCTTTGCTGACGCCGGCGCGATTCGCCACGTCTTCCAGGCGGGTGGCGTTGAAGCCGCGTTCGATGAATAGCTCGAGCGCCGCGCGCAGCAGCTCGCTGGGGCGCGCTTCCTTGCGGCGCGTCCAGCGCGGCGGCGTGGGCACTTTCTTGAGTACGGCGGCCATGCGGAAATAAAGCAATAACTGACCAGTCAGTAATATATAGAGAAGGAAAAACGCTGTCAACCCCGGCCAGGACTGCGGCCAAAAATCAGCGTGCGGGGGTTTCGATGCTGTGCAGGGTTTCCAGCGCGGTGGCGTGGTACGGGCCGGCCAGCGCCACGGCTTGACGCGCGGCTTGCAAGGCTTCTTCATGTTTGCCCTGCTCTAGCAGCACTTGCGCGAGATTGTTGAAAGCGGCGGCGGATTCGGGATGGCGCAAAGTGGCGGTGCGGAATGCCGCTTCCGCAGCATGCTTATTCTCCAACACATAGTGGACGTTACCCAAACCAATCCACGCCGCCAGATTTTCCGGCCAATGCCGGGCAGCGGTTTGATACGCGCCGAGCGCGGCGTTTGGCGGGCCGGTTTTTTCCAGCGCCAGCGCGGCGTCCAGATACGTTTGCTGCGCGGCGCTGGCGGGCAGTTTGCCGGGAGGCAGCGCCAGCATTGCCCACGACCCGCCGCGTTGCCAAGTGTGCAGGAAAGTATTCATAGGCAAAATTTGCCTGGGCTCGGCGCCCGAACGCAGGATGATTTCTTCCCGCTCGAGATCATAACCTGCCACTACAGCGTAATGCCACACCGGAATCCAGCTTAAACCCAGATTTTGCAACACGATCACCGGCGTGCCGTTCGCCACTTCGGCCAGTAAATCCTCCACACGCGGCGCGAGCGGGTACGCAATAAAACCGTGACGGCGCGCGGCGGCCAGCATTTCCAACTGCAAGCTGCCCTGGCGCCGCGGCACATACACTTCGGGTTTCAGTTCATCCGGCGTGATTTGCGCACCGGCGGCGTTCAGGGCAGAAGCCAGTGCCGCCGGCCCGCATTGATAATCCTGTTGCGGAAAAAACGGTACTCCCGTCAGTTCCGCCTGCCGTGGCAAATTACCATTGAATTTAACGGGCGGCGAGGCACAAGCCGCGAGCAGGAGCAGAATAAAAAAAATGCCCGCTCGAGGAGGGTAGCGGGCATTAAGAACCGGTTGCACGTGATTTAACGTTTAACCGGCCGGGTAAAAGGGAACACCTTGGTGAATCCGAGTATGTCGGTAATCAGCAGCACGATAAAAATAATCAGTGCGGCACCGAGTATTTCGCCCACTACGCCGCCCGCGGGCAGGGCATCAATCTTGCCCGCCAGGTTTTTCGCCTCTTCGTCGGTGAGAGCATTGACGCGCGCTTTGGCCTCATCGGGGTTGACTCCGTAGTGCTGCAATTGGCGCTGCACGTCGGCGCGGCTTAACAGCGCTTGCAAGCGTTGCTTGCCGGCACTGGACGGCGCCATCTGATCGGTACTCACCAGCGCGGCCTGCGCGGCCGGAAGCGGCAGCAGACTCGCAATCAGCCACAACGCCACCCAGCGCCAACTTTTAATTTGCATTTCTCCTCAGCTTATCTGTTGCGTTACCGGCAAGATAGCCGCTTTGCGTTTTCTCGCCTGCTGCAGGCTTATCAATTTAGCGGGCGGCGGCATCAACACCGGAATTTTCGCGCCGCCCAGCGCATCGCCCAGCTTGACGCCCAGCAGACCGGCGATTTTGCCCCAGCCCTTGCCGTCTTTTTTCAATTGCAAAATTCCCGGCAGTTTCACCGCCGACCCTAACACGGGGCTAATGATTTTTCCGCCTGTCAGTGCGGCTTGCAGTTGGTGCGGAGACGGTTGCGCGACACCCTGCCCCGCCAGTTGCTGCCGCGCCAGCGCCAGCGCGATAGTGACATTGCCGTAACCCATGCGCCCGGTCGGCGGCATGAAGCTGGCTGTGCCACCGTTGCCGCCCGCGCAAGTAAGCGTAATGGCCACGCCGTCGCGCAAGCCCTCCACCAGACAACGCGCATTGCGGTCGGAACCCGCGAGCACCCTGAATTCGGCTGAAAGCCGCGAAAACGCGAGCGCTTCCGCGTGAGTTCTCATGCGTTGGTGCGAAACGCACTGGCGCTCTTGCTTCTCGAGTGTTGCCGGTCCCGGCTGAATCGGAGTAGGAAGTGTTTTGCTGTTGCCGCCAAACAGCAGCAAAAAATTGGAAAACAGTCTGATTTCGCTTTTGGTCTGCATGATGCTTCCTATGCTCATTGCAAACTCATGGAGCAACAGCCGTGCCACAAAAAACTTATGCAGTTAAAACAGGGAGATAAGCCACATCCGGTGAGCCGGAGAAAGGCAGCTGAAGGCAAAAATGTCGGGGGACCCCGACATTCCCTCTTAAAAGTTACGCAATATATTGATTATAAAGTAAGTTTTTTGTCGTTCGACAGCGACAGCCCAAACGCAGCGCGCGTCTTGCTATGACAGGAGCATTACCTGCGACGGTGCGTTAAAACCGTTTTCAGATCTTCACGCGCTGTGCGCAACAAGTTTTGGGTGGCCGACCAGTCCATGCACGCATCGGTGACCGAAACGCCATACTTGAGTTGCGCGAGATCAGCGGGTATCGGCTGATTGCCCGCTTCGATATTGCCTTCCAGCATGAAACCGATGAGAGATGAATTGCCCTTCTGTATCTGCCGCGCGCAATTTTGCAGCACCGCCGGCTGCAGATTGTAATTCTTGCTGGAATTGGCGTGGCTGCAATCCACCATGATGTTGACCGCCAGCTTGTTCGCGGCCAATTCTTTTTCACATTGGCTGATGCTCGCGGCGTCGTAATTGGGTTGGGCGCCGCCGCGCAGCACCATGTGCGCATGAGGATTGCCCCGGGTACGAATTACCACGCAGCGCCCGCTTTTGTCTATGCCCAGAAAATTATGCGGGTGCGAAACCGAAAGCAGCGCGTTGATCGCCACCTTGAAACCGCCGTCGGTGCCGTTTTTAAACCCGACCGGGGACGACAGCCCGCTCGCCATTTCACGGTGGGTTTGCGATTCGGTGGTGCGCGCGCCTATCGCGGTCCAGGTAATCAGATCCGCGAGATATTGCGGAACGATGGGATCCAGCGCTTCGGTGCCCGCCGGCAGACCCATTTCCGCCAGATCGCGCAGCAGGCCGCGTGCCAGGCGCAGCCCTTTTTCGATATGGAACGAATCATCCATATCCGGATCGTTGATGAAGCCTTTCCAGCCCACGGTGGTGCGCGGCTTTTCAAAATACATACGCATCACAACCAAAAAGGTATCGGAAATTTCATCGGCAAGTTTCTTTAGCCTTGAGGCGTAATCATGCGCCGCCGCCATATCGTGAATCGAACACGGTCCGACCACCACCAGCAGACGGTGATCCTTGCGCTCAAGAATACGTTGCACCGCCCGGCGCCCCGCCGCCACGGTTTGGCGCGCGCGCCGGGTGAGCGGCAGCCGTTTTTTTATTTCCGCGGGAGTAGGCAGAAGTTGCTGCGACAGGATGTTGAGATTGTCAATCCGGCTTTTCATCGCGTTCCCTTAAACTTTATTCAGTGCTTTTTCCAGAGTTTCCCACGCCAGCGTGGCGCATTGGATGCGCGACGGAAATTCGCGCACCACCGCCAGCACCGCCAGCTCATCGTCAAGCGCCGCGTCGGGCTGCGCCAGCAGGCGCGAGAAATGCCGGAACAGGGATTGCGCCTCGCTCCTGCTTTTTCCTTTAACGCTGGCGGTCATAATGGAAGCGGAAGCCATCGAAATCCCGCAGCACGAACACTGAAAACCGATGTCGGCTATGGTTTCGCCCTCCAGCGTGAGATAAACCGAGAGCACATCGCCGCACAGCGGATTGGACTTTTCGGCTTCACAATTGGCGTTTTCAAGACGCCGATAATTGCGCGCGTTCTTGATGTGATCCATGATCACTTCGTCGTAAAGTTTCCTGAAATCGGCCATGAATAAAAGTCCAAAACAAAAAGGGTTACTCCGCGTAACCCTTTTTGATTATCTGGCGCGCCCGGCAGGATTTGAACCCACGACCCCTTGGTTCGTAGCCAAGTACTCTATCCAACTGAGCTACGGGCGCG
>JBOIFQ010000011.1:0-5105 GCA_050741655.1 Burkholderiales bacterium
CCGCAACGCTGTGTAATGATTGACGATACGCTGGAGAACCTGAAAACCGCGAAACGGCTCGGCATGCAAACCGTTTGGGTCAGCACTTCGCGCAAAAGCCCGGCTTATGTCAACATGACGCTACGCAGCGTGATGGAACTGCCGCGGCGGCTTAAGCAATTAACCAGGGATAGCCATGGCGCGTAAAACCGGCGAGCGCAGGATGCAGATTTTGCAGACTCTGGCGCAAATGCTGCAAAGCCCGCATGCGGAAAAAATCACCACTGCGGCGCTGGCGGCCAAGCTCGATATTTCCGAAGCCGCGCTGTACCGCCATTTCGCCAGCAAGGCGCAGATGTTCGAGGGGCTGATTGAATTCATCGAGGAATCGCTGTTCGGGCTGGTCAACAAAATCACGTCCGACGAGCAAAGCGGGGTGAAGCAGCTGGAAGCGATGCTTTCGATGCTGCTGGGTTTTGCCGAAAAAAATCCCGGCATGACCCGGGTGCTGATCGGCGATGCGCTGGTGAACGAGAACGAGCGGCTGCAAGTGCGCATCAATCAATTGCACGACCGGCTGGAAGCTTCGCTACGCCAGGCGCTACGCTTCGCCGCCAGCCGCAATGAAATTCCCGCGGATCTGGACAGCAGTGCGCAGGCGAATTTACTGCTTTGCTTCGTCACCGGGCGCTGGCACCAGTTCGCCAAAAGCGGTTTCAAGCGCGCGCCCATGGAGCACTGGGCCGGGCAGTGGCACGAGTTGTTGAGAAATTGAATTTAACCTTGCGGGGATAAACAAATAGAATCCATCCAACATCTGCTGGAGAACAACAAGGTCTGGGCCGAGGGCGTGCGCCAGCAGGACCCGGATTTTTTTCTCAGGCTTGCGCGCCAGCAATCCCCCAGCCATCTATGGATAGGCTGCTCCGACAGCCGGGTGCCCGCCAACCAGATTGTCGGTCTGCCGCCGGGCGAGCAGTTCGTGCACCGCAACGTGGCCAATGTGGTGGTGCATACCGATCTTAACTGCCTTTCAGTGATGCAATTCGCGGTGGATGTGCTCAAGGTGCGCCACATCATCGTGTGCGGACACTACGGATGCAGCGGTGTGAAAGCCGCGCTTGCTGAAAAGCGGCTGGGCTTGATTGATAACTGGCTGCGCCATGTACAGGATGTGCGCCAGAAACACCTGGCGCTGCTGGCCAGGTTATCCGATGATACCCGCCGCGCAGACCGGCTATGCGAATTGAATGTCATCGAGCAAGTGGTGAACGTGTGCCAGACCACGATCGCGCGCGATGCCTGGGAGCGCGGGCAAAAACTTTCGATTCACGGCTGGATTTACGGTTTGAAAGACGGACTGCTGCGCGATATGAAAATCACCGTCAGCGCATTGCAGGAGCTCCCTCCGGCCTATCAGGCCGCGCTTTCCGCTCTGAATTAAGCCGTTGCCACTCGCGCTTTACTGCCGCACACGGAGCATTGCAGGTCTTTGGCGAGTTTGATGGAGCGTAATTCCATTGAGAGCGCATCGAGCAATAGCAATCTTCCATTCAAGGTTTCACCGGCCCCCGTCAATATCTTCAGCGCTTCCGCCGCCTGAATGGTGCCGATGATGCCGGTGAGCGGCGCGAATACGCCCATCACCGCGCAGCGGGTTTCCTCGACCTCGCCTTCCTCTGGAAACAGGCAATGATAGCAAGGGCTGGATTTTTCGCGTAAATCAAACACCGCGACTTGTCCGTCGAAGCGCACTCCGGCGCCCGACACCAGCGGTTTGCGGTGCGCGATGCAAGCGCGATTGACCGCGTGGCGGGTGGCGAAATTGTCGCTGGCATCCAGCACCACATCGGCATTCCTGACCAGATCGAGAATATCTTCGCTGTTTGCGCGCTTGGGAATCTCGATCACATTCACTTCGGGATTGATGAGGCCAAGAGTGTGGCGCGCGGATTGGGTTTTGAGCATGCCCACGGCAGGCGTGTGATGCACGATTTGCCGCTGCAGGTTGGTCAGATCCACTTTGTCGCCGTCGCAAATGGTGATTTTGCCTACACCGCTGGCGGCCAGATACAGCGCGGCGGGGGAGCCCAGACCGCCGGCGCCGATAATTAACGCATGAGAAGCGAGAAGTTTTTGCTGGCCTTCGATGCCGATTTGCGGCAGCAGGATGTGACGGCTGTAGCGGATTAACTGATCATCGTTCATAAAAGGCCTCTGCAAATTGCGCCTAAGCCGCCCCAGCTTTGTTATAAATTACTCGCAAATGCTCATTTACTGATTGTGTAAACTCCGCTTTGCTCGTAATTTATGCCTCGCTGGACCGCCTTATCCATCAATTTGCAGAGGCCTTCTTTGTTACGGCATGCGGGGCTTGCCACAATTAATTACTTTTGCCCTTGCAGAATTTGCAGGCCTTTGAGCAGGTTGACCGCCTGATTCAACTGGTAGTCGTTCTTTCCGCCGAGTTCAAGCAGCTCGAGCGCCTTGCCTTCCTCGCCCTTGGGTTTGGTGTCAGGTTTGGTGTCGGGCTTGGCTGGCGTGGCTTTCGGCGGCGCGGATTTGTCTTCCGGCTGTTTGGGGTTGGCGAGGTGGCGCTCCAAGTCCGCTTCGCGCAAATGCGGGCCGGGCTCGACGCCGTTAACGGTGGCTTCTTCCACCACGATGTCGGGGGTGATGCCCTTGGCCTGGATCGAGCGGCCATTGGGTGTGTAATAGCGCGCGGTGGTGAGCTTGATCGCGGTGTTGTTGCCCAGCGGCAGAATGGTCTGCACCGAACCCTTGCCGAAGCTTTGCGTACCCATGATGATGGCGCGCTTGTGGTCTTGCAGCGCACCGGCCACGATTTCGGAAGCCGAAGCCGAGCCGTTGTTAACCAGTACCACCATCGGCACTGATTTGATGGCGGGCGGCAGTTTCTTCAGATAATCGTCCTTGAAATTACCGCGCAAATAATTTTCCGGCGTGGCGGTGAGCCTCATCTTGGCGTCGTCGGTGCGGCCTTCGGTATACACCACCAGCGCGTTCGGCTGCAGGAAGGCGGCGGACACCGCGACCGCGCTGTTGAGCAGACCGCCCGGATCGTTGCGCAGATCCAGCACCAGACCTTTCAGCGTGCCGGGTTTATACAATTCGTTAATGGCCTTGGCCAGCGTTTCTCCGGTGTGTTCCTGGAATTGGGTGACGCGGATATAACCGTAGCCCGGCTCCAGGGTTTTGGATTTGACGCTTTGCACCTTGATGACGGCGCGGGTGAGGGTAAACACCAATGGTTTCAGCTCGCCCTTGCGCACCACCGTCAGCGTGATGTTGGTGTTGGGTTTTCCGCGCATGCGTTTCACCGCATCGTTGAGCGACATGCCTTTCACCGCGGTTTCATCGAGCTTGATGATGAGATCGCCGCTTTTCAATCCGGCGACGTAGGCGGGCGTATCCTCAATCGGCGATACCACTTTGACGAAGCCGTCTTCCATGCCGACTTCTATTCCCAGGCCGCCGAATTCACCCTGGGTCCCGACTTGCAGTTCCTTGAAGGCATCGGCATCGAGATAAGCGGAGTGAGGATCGAGGCCGGTGAGCATGCCGTTGATGGCTTCAGAGATGAGTTTTTTGTCCTCCACCGGTTCGACGTAATCGTTCTTGATGCGTCCGAACACTTCGGTGAAGGCGCGCAGGTCCTCGACCGGCAGCGGAGCGGCAGTGTCTTTTTGCGCCACCGCCGAAAAGTTGAGGCTCAATGCCACGCCCAACAAGGCGCCCAGCATGATCAGGCCGAGCTGCTGTAATTTGTTCCGCATTACCCTCTCCTCAAAAGCCGTATTTGAACGGCCGTTTATTTCACCGTGACCCAGGTCAGGGGGTCGAACGGCTTCCCCTGATGTCGCATTTCAAAGTATAAACCGGAATCGGGATTGCCGCCGCTGTTTCCTACCGCGGCAATCGTGTCGCCGGCGTGAATTTGGTCGCCCACCTGCTTATACAGGGACTCATTGTTGCCGTACAGGCTCATGTAGCCCGTGCCGTGGTCAAGGATCAGCAAGTTGCCGAATCCGCGCAGCCAGTCGGCATAGACCACCCGGCCGGCGGCGATGGCCTTTACTTCCTGCCCGTTGGGGGAAACGATGAACAGACCTTTCCAGATCAATCCACTGTCACTACGTGGACTGCCAAAACGGTTGGCAAGTTCCCCCTTGACCGGCAAATTCAGCTTGCCTTTCAATTCCCGGAATGGGCTGAAATCGAGCGCGGCGTCGGGCAGCTGCTTGTTGGCCAGCCGGGGCGGCTTTTTTTTCTCGGCCAGGATTTTCGCCAGCCGCTCCACCAGCCGGGTCAGGCGTTTTTCGTTGCGCTGCAGGGTGCCGATCTCGCGCCGCTGCTGGCTGATTTGCCTGGAAGCGCGCACTAGCACTTTCTGCTGCTGCGCTTTTTCCTTTTCCAGCTGCCGTTTCTGTGCCGTCTGTTCGCGTTGAATCGCCTTGAGTTCGTCGCTTTTTTCCCGGGTTTGCTCGGACAGGGAATTGAGCCGCTCGAGGCCGCTGCGCAGTTTGCCGATCAAATCGGCGCGCGCGCGCGAAATGTAGCTGTAGTAAAGAAGCTGGCGCGCGAGCTGATCCGGATTCCGGCCGTTCAGGAGCAGCGCAAGATAATCCGGTTGCTGCCCGATGTAAGCCTGGTACAGCAGTTTTTCCAGGAGTTGCTGCTGGTTGCGCAGATTGGCGTCGGCTTGCTGGCTTTGGGATTGCAGCGCCGTCAGCGCGGAATTCACCTCGCGCTGCTGACGGTTCAAATCGTAGAGCTTGCGATTGGCCTCCGAAATGGCGCGCTCGGACTCCTTGAGCGCATCGGCGGCTTCGGCTTTTTCGTCCTGTGCGCCGGCCAGTTCTTTTTGCAGCGCTTCGATGCGTCCGCGCAGTTGCTTAAGCTCTTCTTTTTTGACTTCTTCCCTGGGAGCGGCGTGCAGGGTAAATGCCAGCGCCAACCCGAACACAGTGCAACAGGCGCGCAGCCGGCGGCGTCTCACGCCCGCGCTTTGCCCTGGTTGGCTACCGCCTGGCTGGCCTGGGTAATTTTCTCCGCGTCACCCAGGTAGTAACTTTTAAGCGGCCGCAGCTTGTCATCCAGCTCGT
>JBOIFQ010000012.1:0-4150 GCA_050741655.1 Burkholderiales bacterium
TTTTTATAAAGATCGGCTTTCCAATCCATGCGCTCCGAAATCGCCTCGATGACGATGTCGCATTCCTTGATCAGATCCAGATGTTGCGCATAATTCGCGGGGCGGATGAAAGCCGCGCGCGCGCTAATCGAGAACGGGCTGGGTTCGAGTTTTTTCAAGCCTTCCACCGCTTTCTGCGCATTGGCGTTGGGATCGTCTTGTTTCGCCGGCAGCTCGAACAAAACCACTTCCACATTGGCGTTGGCCAGATGCGCCGCGATCTGCGCGCCCATCACGCCGGCGCCCAGCACCGCCACCTTGCGCACCATGAAAACCGAATCCTGTGACATGGCTGCTCCCGTCATTCAAAAATTATGGTTGTATTGCAAACTCAGGATATTCACGTTCACGTTGTAGATTCCGGTCAGTTGTCCGGCGCCGGTGGCGAGCTGATTATTGTCGAGAGTAATATCGTTGAAGAATAAATGCTGGTAGGCGAAATCCACCGAGCCGGCCTGGGAAACCTTGTAATTCAACCCTGCCGCGATAATCTTGCGGTGGTTGTCGGGTATGCGCGCGGTGCGGAAAGCGCCGCGTACCGGGCTCTGGTCGAAGGCGATGCCGCCGCGCAATTTCAGAAGGTCGCTGTAACGGTAGCTCAAACCCAGTGCCGCACGGAAAGTATTGCGCCAGTTTTCCTGGGTGATGCTGGGAGGCGCGCCGTTGTTGAAGTTGACCACCAGCTGGTTGAAGGTGCTCCAGCGCGTATAGGTCACATCGCCGAGCAACTCCCATCGGTCGCCGATTCCCTGTACCGCGCTCAGCGAAATCGAATCCGGCAGGGTCACTCCGGCGGAGATGCCGCCGCTCTGGAAACGCGGGTTGGCGGCGAAAGCGCCGGGCACATTGGTGAACGAAGCGTTGCCCACCAGGGTATGGTGAATTTTGGAGCGGTAAGCGATGCCCACGCGGGTATGAGTCGGGAACCTGAACAACGCGCCGAGGTTGTAGCCGAAACTCCAGTCGTTGCCCGAGACATCAACCGCGCCATCGCGGGTTTGCGGCACACCCAGTCCCAGCGGGCCGCAGACACCGGGCCCCAGCGCACCCAGGCAGATGGTGCTGAAATCGAGCGCATTGCTGAGCTCGGCGTTGATGTATTGCGCGTTAAAACCCGCACCCAGCGAAATATTGTCATTCACCCGGTACGCCAGGCTGGGGTTGATGTTCACCGTTTTGATTACGCTTTTGAGCGCCTGATAGCGTCCGACGAAATCACCGTTGTATTGAGTGATGAGGCCGAACGGCACTTCAATGCCGAAACCGTATTTGATGTCAGGCGTGATATCGGCGACCAGATAAAAATTCGGGACCGCGACGGATTTTCCCAGATCGCCGCCGTTGCTGCCAATGAGCGGGCCGCCCACGGTGCGCGAGCCCTGGTTGTTGAAGCCGGCGTCAACAATTATGCCGTGCAAGTCTCCCACCGCCTGGGTTCCTTTTATCAGCGTCATCGCCGCCGGATTGTAGAACACCGTGCTGGCGTCTTCACCGCTGGCGGCGCCGCCGGCAAAGGCTACGCCCGCGCCGCTCGCGCTTTGCTCAATCAAGGCAAAACCCGCGGCCGATGCCCCCTCGGCCGCCACTAATACCACCGCAACAATGTAAGCGGATTTAACAAATAAGTTTGTTTTCATCTTATCTTCTTAAGTTTTGTTAATTAAAAAACCTTCATGGCTCATTCCGGCGGCACGGTGCGTGGCTTTCTGTTGTCGCCCACCGCCACATAGGTCAGGGTTGCTTCGGTTACTTTCACGCATTCGTTTTTCAGCGGATTACGCTGCGCATAAACTTCCACATCCACGGTGATGGAAGTGCGGCCGATACGCACGATTTCGGCGTACAGGCTCACCAGATCGCCGATGAACACCGGCTGCTTGAACACGAAGGCATTCACCGCTACCGTGGCGACCCGCCCGCGCGCACGGCGAATAGCCGGTATGCTGCCGGCGATATCCACCTGCGACATGATCCAGCCGCCGAAGATATCGCCTACATAGTTGGCGTCCGATGGCATCGGCACCAGGCGCAGCGCGGGCTGCTTGTCCGGCAACGAGACTTGTCCCTGATCCGTCATTCAATGCCCCTCGTAGAGTTTTTCGATTTTACCGCGGTATTGCTCCATGATGCGCGTGCGCTTAAGCTTCAGCGTGGGCGTGAGCAGGCCGTTTTCCACTGTCCACGGCTCGAGCGTAAGCGCCGCGCGCCGAATTTGCGCATAGCCTGGAAAATCCCGCACCTGGCGCGCAACGCGTTCCAGTACCAGCTTTTGCGTTTTCTCGTTTTCCAAATCAGCGGCACCGAGACCGGCTTCCCGTGCCGTTTTTTTCCATTGTTCGGCGTTCAGCACCGCGAGCAACGCGAGATAAGGCTTGCCCTCGCCCAGCACCAGGCTCTGCTCGAACAGCGAATCGCGCGCGATTGCCGCTTCCATATCCACCGGCGGGACTTTTTCGCCATTGGACATGACGATGATTTCCTTGAGGCGGCCGGTGATATACACCCGCCCTTGCTCGTCCAGGCGCGCGGTGTCGCCTGAATTCAGCCAGCCTTCGGCATCAATCATGGCGCGCGTCGCTTGCGGATTGTTCCAGTAGCCGAGCATGATGTTGGGGCCTCTGATCAGGAGCGCGTTTTTTTCGCCGATCTTCACTTCCACACCCGGTATCGGCAGCCCGATGCTGGCCGGCATATTGTTTTCCCGCGGATTGCCGCAGGCCACCGGACTGGTTTCCGTCAAACCATAACCTTGCAGCAGCGGCAATCCGAGACCGATGAAAATCCGCGAAATATCGGGCGGCAGCGCCGCGCCACCCGACATAGCGCCGCGAATGCGGCCGCCCAGGCGCGCCATGACTTTGGACGCCACCAGTTGATTCAGGAGCGGCCACAGCATGTGCGAAAATCCCCACGGCCCGCGCCCTTGCGCATGTTCGAAACGGCTCCAGCCCACATCCACCGTCAAATTAAACAGAAAACGTTTCAGCCCCGATCCCTCATCCAGCTTGGTTTTGATTCCGGCATACACGCGCTCGTAAATGCGCGGCACTGAAACCAAGAGCGTCGGCCGTTGGCTGGCCAGATCTTCCGCCAACTGCGGGATCGAGCGCGCGTAAACCGTTGCAGCTCCCGCCATCACCGCCAGGTAATAACCCACGGTGCGCTCAAGAGTGTGCGACAAGGGCAGGAACGACAAAAACAAATCATCGGTGTGCACCGGCAGTATTTGCAGGGAACTGTAGGAGTTGGAAAGAATATTGCGATGCGAAAGCATCACGCCCTTGGGCCGGCCGGTGGTGCCCGAGGTGTAAACAATGGTGGCCAGCTCCTCGCTTTGCCCCAGTGTTTGCATGTCGGCGGCGCCTGCTTCCGGCAGCCAGTCTTCCACCGCCATCAGACGCTCATCGTTTTCGCCGCCCACGCCGTTCAGCACCAGAATGCGCCGCAGGCCACAGTCTTCCCATTGCGCGCGCACCGCATTCAGCTGCTGCCACTGCTCCTGATTTTCCAGCAGCAGCAGCTTTATTCCGGCATCTTTAAGGATATAAGCCACGTTGTCGGGACGGTCCACGGTATAAAGCGGCACCACCACCAGCCCCAGACCCAGCGCCGCCTGATCCATCATCACCCAGGCCGTGCAGTTCTTCAGCATCAGCGCCACGCGCTCGCCGGGTTGCAGTGCTTCGCCCCGCAACGCCGCCTGCCAGCGTGTAATCTGGCGCTGCATCTGCGCCCAGGTGTAATCGCGCCAGTTGTCATGCCGGGTGTTGAACTCGCGGTAAGCCACGGCGTCCGGCGTGCGCAGTACGCGTTCGCGGAACATCCCGCTCAGGGTTCGCGCCGTTGCAACCGGAATGATGTCAACCTGATGCATGAAATTTATTCCACGAACAAATCATTCGCCAGTTTCACGCCGGGCGTTACTGCGTAATGGGAAAAGTCCCTCACGCCGGCGTTTTTCAAAACCTCTTCATCGATGAAAAAATTTCCGGTGGTGCTGCGGCTGTCGCGGTTGAAAATCGCATAAGCCGCGTCCGCCATGATGGCGGGCTTGCGGCTCGCCTTGAGAATTTCCTCGGGAAAATTCACTTCTATTGCGGCGGTGGCGATG
>JBOIFQ010000013.1:0-6704 GCA_050741655.1 Burkholderiales bacterium
CGTCCACATGACCTGCAGCAACACATCCGGTATCCGCGCATTGCCGATTTTCTTGCTTTCCGCTTCCACGTATACCGGCTGTCCGGTCTGGAAGCCTTGCAACTGTTGCCACACCAGGCTCTCGAACATTTTTTGCGCGGGCTGCGGTTCATCCGGCAGCGCGCCCAGCACCGAGCCGCGGTGCGCGGCCAGTTGTTCCAGATCCAGCACTTGCGCGCCGGTCCTCGCCAGTGCTTGCAGCAAGCGGCTTTTGCCCGAACCGGTGGGGCCGCAAATCACCCGAAAATCGAAACGCCGCGGCAATTCCTGCAGATCCACCATCACCCGCGCACGGTAGGATTTATAGCCGCCTTCGAGACGCGCGGCGTTCCAGCCGATTTGTTTCAGCGTATGCGCCAGCGCTGCGCTGCGTTTTCCTCCGCGCCAGCAGTAAATCAGCGGCCGCCAGTTTTTTTCTTTTTTTATGAAGCAGGTTTCGATATGGCGCGCGATGTTGCGCGCGATGAGAGCCGCACCGGTTTTTTTCGCCTCGAAGCTGGAAACCTGCTTGTATATCGTGCCTACGCGCGCGCGTTCCGCATCGTCCAGCACCGGGCAATTAATCGCGCCCGGAATGTGATCCAGGTTGAACTCCGAGGGCGAGCGCGCGTCTATCAACTCGTCAAACTCACGCAACTGTGCTACGTTAACCACATCTGGAGGAGGATAGGGAAGCATGAATCAAATGACGGATCTCAGTGCAATTAAATTGACCTCATTCTCGCACGGCGGCGGCTGTGGATGCAAAATAGCTCCGGGCGTGCTGAGTGAAATTCTGTCGCAATCGGCTTTGACCAAAAGCTGGCCGAACCTCATGGTGGGCACCGAATCCAGCGACGACGCGGCGGTTTACCGGCTCAACGACACTCAGGCGCTGATCGCCACCACCGATTTCTTCATGCCCATCGTGGACGATCCTTACGATTTTGGCCGCATCGCGGCGACCAACGCGCTGTCCGATATTTATGCCATGGGCGGCAAACCGATACTGGCGCTTGCTATCGTTGGCATGCCGATAGACAAGCTGCCGGTAAGCATTATTCAGCGCATCCTCGCCGGCGGTGAAGCAGTTTGCGCGCAAGCCGGCATTCCCGTCGCCGGCGGTCATTCGATTGATTCCCCCGAGCCGATTTACGGTCTGGTAGGCCTGGGGCTGGCGCATCCTGATAAAATCAAACGCAACGACAGCGCGCGGGCGGGCGATGCCTTGATACTCGGCAAAGGGCTAGGCGTCGGTGTGCTCAGCGCCGCGCTGAAAAAAGGCAAACTGTCCGCGGCCGGTTATCAGCAGATGCTGGAGAGCACGACTCAACTCAATACCCCGGGCGCGGAGCTGGCTGAAATGCCGCAGGTACACGCGCTGACCGATGTCACGGGTTTCGGTTTACTCGGGCATTTGCTGGAAATGTGCCGCGGCGCGAAACTCGGCGCGGAAATTGATTTCGCCGCACTGCCGGTGTTGCCGGCGGCACTGGAGTTGGCCCGGCAAGGTATGGGTCCCGGCGCGATCGGGCGCAACTGGGCGGGCTATGGAAAAGATGTGGTATTGCCCGAGGCCATGCCGGAATGGCAAAAGAATTTGCTGTGCGATCCGCAAACCAGCGGCGGCCTGCTGGTGGCTTGCAGCGAAGACGCGACGGCAAAAGTGCTGGATCTGTTTCGCGCGCAGGGATTCGCTTATGCCGCTAAAATTGGCGCCATGAAAGAAGGCGCCGCCAAAATCACGCTGCGTTGAAAGCCCTTATTTCTTTTTGACGGACTCCTCTTCATCGTCGGGCCCTCTGCGCACAGCCTGCTTGCGCCGTTCCATCTCCACTGCCAAGTTCCGCCGGCGCCGGTCTGCCAGCCTTCTTTCCAGGGGAATAAACTCGACTTCATAAGTCGGCAGCTTGGGTTTTTTTTCCATCACGGGTTTCCCGCTCGTTTACCTGCGGCTTGAGTTGGGACACGCGCATGAATATAGCATAATTCATGTTTCAGTGAAGCAGCGGGCGCAGGTATTTCCACACATTATCGAGTATCAGCGGCTGCGCCGCCGCCGCGGGGTGGATGCCGTCGGGCTGAAACAACGCGGGGTTGCCGGCAAAACCTTCCAGCAGGAACGGCACCAGCGCCACCTGCTGGCGCCGGGCAAGCTCGCCGTACATGTCCTGAAATTTTTGCGTGTAAGCGGGGCCGTAATTCGACGGCAGGCGCATGCCGGCGAGCAGCACTTTGGTGCCATGCCGCGCGCAGGCTTTGATAATAGCCTTCAGGTTATCGCGCGTGTTTTCAATACTGTTTCCACGCAAGCCGTCGTTGCCGCCCAATTCCAGGATTAAGATGTCAGGCTGGTGGGCTTCGAGACTGGTTTCGATGCGGCTTACGCCGCCGCGCGAAGTTTCGCCGCTGATACTGGCGTTGATGACTATATAGTCCGGATAGTGTTGCTGCAGACGTTGTCTGAGCAGATTCACCCAGCTCAGATCTTGCGGCAAGCCATAGCCCGAAGCGAGGCTGTCGCCGAACACCAGGATAGTCGCGGCTACGGCATTAAGCGGCAGCCACAGGCAGAATACAAGCAGGACACGAATCAGCATGAAGGATACAGACATGCAAGCGATTGTGCAGGCAATCGCGCTCACCAAGCAAGTGGGGAACGGCGCAACCAATCTGACCCTGTTGGACCGGGTGAGTTTCAATATCGCGCCCGGCGAAGCGGTGGCGATACTCGGTGCTTCCGGTTCGGGAAAATCCACTTTGCTGGGATTGCTGGCCGGTCTTGATATACCGACTTCCGGCACCGTCAGGCTCAACGGCGTGGATTTGTTCGCGCTGGATGAAGATGGCCGTGCCGCGCTGCGCGGCGCACTGATCGGTTTTGTATTTCAATCTTTCCAGTTGCTGCCCGCGCTCACCGCGCTGGAAAACGTGATGCTGCCGCTGGAACTGGCCGGCACCGCCGAGGCGCGCGCGCAGGCGCTGCGTCTGCTGGAGCGCGTGGGATTGAGCGAACGGCTGCATCATTATCCCAAACAACTTTCGGGCGGCGAGCAGCAGCGCGTGGCGGTGGCGCGCGCATTCGCCGGCCGGCCCAAATTGTTGCTGGCGGACGAGCCGACCGGAAATCTCGACAGCAAAACCGGCGCGCAAATCATCGACCTCATGTTCGAACTGAACCGCGAACAAGGCGCGACGCTGCTGCTGGTGACGCATGATGAAGCCTTGTCGCAGCGCTGCGGGCGCTTGCTGCATCTGTGCGCGGGAGCGCTGGCGCCATGATCATGTTCAGGCTGGCGCTGCGCATGCTGGCGCGCGACTTTCGTGCCGGCGAGTTGCGCGTGCTGGCGGCGGCGCTGGTGATCGCGGTGGGCAGCGTCACCGCCGTGGCGTTTTTCGCTGACCGGGTAAAGCTGGCATTGGAACAGGAAGCCAATCAGTTGCTCGGCGCGGATTTAATGCTGACTTCCGACCGCGGCTTGCGCGAGGAATACGCCGCGGAAGCGCAACGCCGCGGTTTGCAGGTGACACGCTTGCTCAAATTTCCCAGCATGGTGCAAAACGCGCAAAGCGCACAACTCACCGAAATCAGGGCGGTGACGCGAGCTTATCCTCTGCGCGGCGAGTTGCGCATTACCACTTTGTCCGAACCTCAAGCGCATATTGCACACACCATTCCGCAGCCCGCCACGGTCTGGGTGGATAAACGCTTGCTGCTGCGTTTGGGTTTGCAATTGGGTGACAGCGTGGAACTGGGTAACGCGCGCTTCAAAATCGCTGCGCTGGTGACCGATGAACCGGATTACGCGGCGGGTTTTTTCAGCATCGCACCGCGGCTGATCATGAATCTGGATGATGTGCCCGCCACCGGGCTGATCCAGACCGGCAGCCGCGTCGCCTACCATTGGTTGTTCGCCGGCGAGACGCAGCCGGTTTCCGCGTTGCGCGCCTGGCTGGAGCCGCGGCTGGTATTGGGCGAGCGCTTGCAGGATGTGAAGGATGCGCGCCCGGAAATCCGCGCCGTGCTGGAGCGCGCGCAAAAATATCTCGGCCTCGCCGCTTTGATGAGCGTGGTGCTGGCGGCGGTGGCGGTGGCGCTCACCGCGCGCCGCTTTGTCGAGCGCCATCTGGATAGCTGCGCTATGTTGCGCTGCCTGGGGGCGAGCCAGGCTGCGCTGCTGCGGCTTTATTTTTATCATTTCCTGTTATTGGGTTTGGCGGCGAGCCTGGCCGGTTGCGTGCTGGGATTGATGGCGCAGCAGTTGCTGGCCCATAGCTTAAGCGTTTTGCTGACGAAAAATTTACCGGCGCCGGGCGCGCTGCCATTTCTGCAAGGTCTGCTGTGCGGTTTGGTTTTATTGCTGGGTTTTGCGCTGCCGCCGCTCATGCGCTTGAGCCGCGTGCCGGCCTTGCGCGTGCTGCGGCGCGAACTGGAAATTTCACTAGGCATGGGCCGCGCCGGCCATGCACTGGGATTGAGCGTGATCGCCGCCATGCTGTTATGGCAGGCGCATGAACTGAAGCTGGGTTTATATGTGCTGGGAGGGCTGGCGCTGGGCGCGGCGATTTCCGTGCTGGCGGCGTGGGGTCTGCTCAAAGCGCTGACGCTGATACCGCGAGGCACGGGCGTGAGCTGGCGTTATGGCTTGGCAAACGCGCGGCGCCGTTCCACCGCCAGCGTGATTCAGGTGGTTTGCCTGAGTGCGGGTTTGACCGCGCTGTTGTTGCTGACTCTGGTGCGCGGCGATCTGCTGCAAAGCTGGCGCGCGAGCCTGCCGCCGGATGCGCCCAATCGTTTCCTGGTCAATATTCAACCCGACCAGGTTTCACCGCTCAAAGCAGCGTTGTCAACATATCATGTCGATTATAAAAATATTTTTCCCATGGTGCGCGGCCGGCTCACCGCCATTAATGACAAAAAAATATCTTCCGGCGATTACACGGATGAGCGCGCCCAACGCCTCATCGAACGCGAATTCAATTTGTCCTGGGCGCGCGCCGTGCAAAATGACAATCAAATTATTGCCGGCCGCTGGTGGGATGGCGAGGAAAAAGATCCATCCCGGTTTTCAGTCGAGCAAGGCCTGGCGGAGACCCTGGGCATTCATCTGGGCGACACGCTCACCTACGACATCGCCGGCGCAACCGTGCAGGGCCGCGTCACCAGTTTGCGCAAAGTGAACTGGGACAGCATGCGCGTGAATTTTTTCGTGATCGCCGCGCCCGGCCTGCTGGAACAGCAGCCCGTCAGCTATGTCACCAGTTTCCATCTCGCTGCGCGGCAGGCGCAAATAATTAACGATTTGGTGAAAGCGTTTCCGAATTTCCTGGTGATAGACGTCGAAGCCCTGCTCGCGCAAGTGCAAAAAATCATGGACCAGGTGGTGCAGGCGGTGGAATTCGTTTTCCTGTTCAGCCTGGGCGCGGGCCTGGTGGTGCTGTATGCGGCTCTCGCCGCGACCCAGGATGAGCGCCGGTTCGAAGCCGGGATGCTGCGCACGCTGGGCGCCAGCCGCAATCAAATATTATTTTCGCAACTTGCCGAGTTCATCGCAATCGGTATCCTGGCAGGATTGCTGGCCGCGGCAGCGGCGAGCGCGCTGGGTTGGCTGCTCGCCGTCAAAGTGCTCAACATTCCTTTCGTGTTCAATTTCTGGCTGTGGCTGTTGGGAGTCATTGGCGGCGGGGCGGGCGTGCCGCTCGCCAGCTTGCCGCAATTGCGCGCGACGCTGGCGCGGCCGCCGTTGCAAACCCTGCGCGATTTTGGATGAAAACCGCGGCCGCCGCGATAGGCTATACTGATTGCAACTGGCGGAGCATTCATGAGTGAAATTCTCCTGGGCGCGGTTGCGATAGTAGTGCTGCTGGCGCTGATCTGGATCGGGCTGCGCGTCTCTGGCCATAAAAACCTGCCGGGCGCAATCGCGCAATTGATGGAGGACAAGCATCGCGCCATGCTCAAGGATTTGCACGAAGGTTTGACGCGCCAAGGTGATCGTCTGGATGAAAAGCTCACGCAAACCTCGGATCGTTTGCGCGCCACGGTGGACGAGCGCCTGCAGCAAATCAGCGGCAAGGTCAGCGAGCGCCGCGACTAGGGTTTCAAGAAAACCAATGAAACTTTCGCTAGCGTGATGGCTCTCCTCGCCACCATAGACGAGGCGCAGAAGAAGATCGATTCGCTCACCGGCAGCGTGGTCAGTCTGCAGGAACTGCTCGGCGACAAGAAGTCGCGCGGCGCCTTCGGCGAAGTGCAGCTGGAAGCGCTGGTGCGCAATATCCTGCCGCCCTCCGCTTACGCCATGCAGCATACGCTGTCCAACGGCTGCCGCGCCGATTGCGTGCTGCGCCTGCCCGAACCCACCGGCATGGTGGCGGTGGATTCCAAGTTTCCCCTCGAGAATTATCACCGCATGTTTGCCGCGGGGGTCAACGAAATCGAGCGCGCGCAGGCGCAACGGCAATTCAAGGCCGACATCAAAAAACACGTGGACGATATCGGCAATAAATACATCGTGGCGCATGAAACCTCGGACGGCGCGGTCATGTTTGTTCCGGCCGAAGCGGTGTTCGCCGAAATCCACGCTTACCACGCCGACATCGTCGAATACGCGATGCAGAAAAGAGTGTGGATTGTTTCGCCGACCACCCTGATGGCGGTGCTCAACACCGCGCGCGCGGTGTTG
>JBOIFQ010000014.1:0-5148 GCA_050741655.1 Burkholderiales bacterium
GTGCCTCTTCGAGGCACAGCTTTGAGACGTTTTCTGCTCTTAATCTGCGTTTATCGGCGTTTATCGGCGGTTAATGGTTTTAGCCCCAGGATGTTTTTCTGCAAGCAGCATCGCCTTGAGGTAGCGGTAGTACGCGCCTTCCGCGTTGGAGACCGCGAGCATGAAACCTTCCCTGCCGTCGAGAAAACCGGCGCGCAAAACATAAGTGCGGATGAACGTCCACATGCCATGGCCGATGGCGCCCGCCAGCGAGGCGCGCCGCCCCTGATGATGCTGCATGCGCGCGCCGGCGCTGGAGTAGCTGTTGAGTTTGGCGAGTACCTGTTCCAGATCGCGAAACGCTTCGTGCTGTAGCGGTTGTTTGAGTTTTGCGGTTCTGCCGTTGACGACAAGGCGCTCATGCACCAGATCGTCGCTGAAGCGGGCGTGGCCGCGTTTGAACAAGCGGGTCACATAATCCGGCCACCAGCCGGAATGGCGCATGACTCGTCCGCAATAACTTGATAAACGCGGAAAACAGATCGCAATGTTTTCTCCGGGATTGACGAGCGCGGCTTGAATTTCGCCGCGCAATTCGGCGGACACGCGCTCATCCGCATCGAGCGCGAGCACCCAGTCTCCGCCGGCCAGATCCAGCGCGCGGTTTTTCTGCGGCCCGAATCCCGGCCAATCCATGACCTGGACTTTGGCTCCAAGCTGCTTGCAAATCGCAACCGTGTTATCGCTGCTGCCGGAATCTACCACGATGATTTCATCCACCCAAGCTATTGACTCCAGGCAAGCGCGCACATTGTGTTCTTCGTTGCGGGTGATGAGGATGACGGAAAGTTTCATTGCGTCATATTGGCTGGATTGTCACTGCTGTTCAAGCCGCCGTAGAGCAAGCCGCTCAGCCAGGCGTAAAGCAGCCCTTCGGTATGATCCACCAGCAGCGAATTGAACAGGCAGCCGAAGATAATAGTCAGCAGCAGGCCACGCGCCAGATTCTGTTCCAGCGCCAAGGGAAGGCTGGACGCGAGACGCCACTGCCGGTAAAACAGATAAAACAGCAACGCAAGCCCAACCAGTCCCAGCTGAACCGCAATCAATAAATATTCGTTATGCGGATGAGCCGGCACCAGCTTGCCGCTGCCTAGTGTTTTTTCGGCGTAAGCTTTAGGGAAACCTCCGGTGCCGGCGCCGAATATGGGATGCTCGCGCACGATATCCAGGCTGTTTTTGTACCATTCCATGCGCAGGCCAACCGAGTTTTCCTCGCCTGCGGCTTGTTGCGGTTGCCAGGCAGAAAATTCACTCACCGCTTTGTCGATTCTGGAATGAAAAGTCCCCGCCGCGAAATAAGCACTGCCAAAAAGCAGCGTCCCTCCCGCAATCGCCGCCGCCAGGCCTTTCCATTTAAAAGCGGTAAAGCAGAAATAAACCAGCAACACCGCAAGTATCAGATAGCCGGTGCGCCCCTGCACCATGAACAGTACATTGAATAACGCCAGCAGGGCGAAACCAGACCACATGACGCGCATCCTGAGCGTGGGCGCCACACGCGCCAACTGAGCAAACAGGAACGCGCCCAGCGCCATCAGTATGCCGTGAGTGATGGATAACTTGAAGGCCACGGCGTTCAGCGTGCCCGCCTCGTTATACCCGCTGCCGCGCATAAAAAAATATTCAGGCAATAATCCCAGCCCTATCGCATAGGAAAACAGCAGAGTCAAAACCAGCGCGGCCGCCAAAGCCGTAATCCCATGCTGACGCGTCCGCGGCTCGCGGTAACAGGTGACGAACAGCGGGATGAGAAGAAATTCCCGGTATTTGTTCAAGTAATGCAGCCGGTCGGCCCAGGCGTTGCCGCCGTAAAACGCGGCCGCGACAAGCAGCGCGAAAAAAACCAGCGCCAGCACGGCTACCGGGTTCAATTTTATCTGCTGTAATTTATCGCGGAACCCTAAACCCGCCAGCCAGCATGCGAGCAGCAAGCTCAGCAAGATGTTGTCCAGCGCGGTGGATACCGGAATAGAAAATCCCAGCGCAACCGCAATCCAGCGCGCGGCGCTATTGGCTTTAACGCTGACGGCGGCGTAATTCATTTCTCGGCGAAGGCGATCAGCGATTTTCTCAACGCCGGAACGGCATCTTTAAGCGTGGTTCCGATGCTGCGGATTTTTTCCAGCCCTTCCCGGTGCCTTCTGGATTTGAGAAAAGCAATCTCTATGTTCCTGAAATTGCCGGCTTCGAGCAAAATTTTCAATTCGTCGCGGGTGAATTCGCGATTATGCCGGAGCGGGTAGAACGACATGCCTTTATAGGAAACTGGCTGCGCGTGCAGATAGTGCTGTTCGTAATCGTAAGTGATGTTTTTGCCTCTCAGCATGCGGCTGCGGTTGCGGAAGCTCACCGCGTTCGGCACATCCACTTCGACGATGCCGCCAATCTTCAGCACCCGGCGAATTTCCCGCATGGCCGGAAGATGCGAATGAGTGAAATGCTCCAGCACCTGGCAACATACCACGGCGTCAAAACTATTA
The DNA here is from genome assembly GCA_050741655.1 of Burkholderiales bacterium. Taxonomy (GTDB): domain Bacteria; phylum Pseudomonadota; class Gammaproteobacteria; order Burkholderiales; family JAHFRG01; genus JAHFRG01. The sequence continues at coordinate 2,523 of JBOIFQ010000014.1, forward strand.
TCCGGAAACGGCAGCGCATCCACTTCCACGTTGCAGACCTGAAACCGAATCGGTTTTTGCGCATAGACTTCAGGATATCTGGCGCTGGGGTCGCTAATATCGAGGGCATGACATTCATGCCCCAGCTCGCACAGCAAGGACAAGAGCATGCCGTGGCCGGCGCCGACATCCAGCACTTTCTTGGCAGCGCGCAGCCGGAAGGCGATATCGCAAAAGCGGTCTATGCTGCCCTTGAATACATCGTCCAGCGCAGGATCAGATCTGTTGTAAAGCCGCCCGCGCAGCTCGAGCGCCAGCCGGTAAATCTGCTTTTTGCTGTGCGGCACGGCGTAAGACATGGCTTACTTTGCCGGATGCCCGGCATGATTTTCCGCGGCAATGTATTCCGGCACCCATTTGAGCAAATCGCTTTTAACTTGCGCATCTTTTAAAGATGCGCTCACCTTGAGCCAGTCGAGAATTCCGGTGAGCGAATTTGCCTCCACTTGCCGCGCGCGCGCGATGCGCAGCTTGGGGTGCGGCGTGGGCAAGGTGTTTTCATTATCGGTCAGCAATTCCTCAAAAAGTTTTTCGCCTGGGCGCAGACCGGTGTACTCGATGCGGATTTCATCTTCGCTGAAACCGGACAGGCGAATCAGGTCTTTCGCCAGATCGGTGATTTTCACCGGCTCGCCCATGTCCATCACGAATATTTCCCCGCCTTTGCCCATCAACCCCGCCTGCAACACCAGTTGCGCAGCTTCGGAAATGGACATGAAGTAGCGCATGATTTCCGGATGGGTGACAGTCACTGGCCCGCCTTTTTCAATCTGCTCGCGGAATTTGGGAATCACGCTGCCCGCGCTGCCTAAAACATTCCCGAAGCGCACCATCACGAAGCGCGTGCCCGAATCGGGCTGCAGTGTCTGGCAAATCATTTCAGCCAGCCGCTTGCTGGCACCCATGACGTTGGTGGGATTGACTGCTTTGTCTGTTGACACCAGCACGAATTTCCCCACGCCATGATTCACCGCTGCGCGCGCCAGCACATGCGTGCCGAGCGCGTTATTGAGCACCGCTTCCCAGGCGTTTTGCGCCTCCATCAGTGGCACATGCTTGTAGGCGGCGGCATGAAATATGATTGAAGGGCGATAATGCGCCAGCACCTCATCCACGCGCGCACTGTTTTTCACATCGCCGATCACGCACATCACGGCGGTGTCCGGAAAATCGTTTAGAAATTCCTGCTCGATGCGATACAGCGCGAATTCGTTGAGTTCAAACAACACCAGCCGCTGCGGCTTGAAACGCGCGATCTGCCGGCACAGTTCCGCGCCGATGGAGCCGCCGGCGCCGCTCACCAGTATGGTTTTGCCGCTAAACAATCCCTTGAGTCCTGCGCTGTCCAGCACCACCGGGTCGCGTCCGAGCAGATCATCCAGCTCCACTTGGCGGATTTGCGAAACCGTGACTTTGCCGCTCAATAAATCATCGAAAGAAGGAACCGTGAGCGCTTTCACTCCGGCGCCCACGCACACATTCATGGCCTGCCGGCGCACCACATGTGAAACCGAGGGCATGGCGATAATGGCGTGTTGCACCTGCAGCTTTGCGGCAAGCACGGAAAGATCCCCGATCTTTCCCAGCACTTTCACTCCGTGCAAAAGCCGGCCATGATTTCTCTGATTGTCATCCAGAAATCCCACTACCCGCCATTCCCTGCTGTGCACCAGATCCTTGACCAGGTTGGCCGCCGCGTCGCCCGCACCGAGCACGATCACCGGCTTGGCTTGCATACTGGCAAGGCTGTACAAGCGATGCTCCTTCCACATGCGGTAAGCAATGCGGCTGCCGCACATGATGAATATCAGCAGCATGGGATCCAGCACCAGAACCGAACGCGGGACCGGCGCCAGGATGCGCAGCATGAAAAGAACAAGCGGAATAGCCAATGCCGCAAGGACGACCGCAAGCATAATGCGCTTTAAATCCGGCAAGCTGGCGTAGCGCCAGATGCCGCGATACAAGCCAAACCACAGAAAGATGCACGCCTGCGATACCACTACCCAGGGCAGCGTGCGCCACATGCCGCCGAGAAAAGGCTGTTCGATATCCATGTTGAAGCGCAGCCAGTAGGCAAGATACCAGGCCGCCGCCGCCGCCATCACGTCATGGGTGAACGCGAGCAAAGTACGTATATTGAGACTAGGGATGCGCATCATGTTGATGGGCGCGGTAATTCGTCCAAAAACGTTCAAAAATAATCATCAGCAGAAAATAAAAAATACACCAGCCAGCGAGCAACGCAGATTGCCACACGGGCTCTTGATTAACACCCCACAATGCACTCGCACCCGCCGCCAGCATCAGGACGTATTCAAACCAGGCAGTGCGGCGATGGCCCCAGCCGATCTGCACCAGCCGCTGGTAGTAATGTTCGCGGTGCGCCTGCCAGATTTTCTTGCGTTTCAGCGCGCGCTTTACTAGGGTTACGCTGGCATCCATTATGAAAGGTGAAAAAACCAGAAAGGGAAACCACGCCGGCCAATCATTTTGCAGCCAACCCATGCCGCCCAGCGCAGCGGCCAGAAAGCCGAGCGGAATGGAACCGGCATCACCCAGAAAAATCCGCGCGGGGTGGAAATTG
>JBOIFQ010000015.1:0-1501 GCA_050741655.1 Burkholderiales bacterium
GCCTGGGAGTATCCGTGGTTCGCCGCCTGGGACCTGGCTTTCCACACCGCGGCGCTGGCGCTCATCGATGTGGATTTCGCCAAAGACCAGATCGAATTGCTGCTGAAGGAAAATTATCTGCATCCCAACGGCCAGATTCCCGCTTACGAATGGGCTTTCGGCGATGTCAATCCGCCGGTGCTGGCGATGGCGGCGCTGAAAGTATTCCGCGCCGAGCGCGTGCAGCGCGGCAAGGGCGATCTGCGTTTTCTGCAGCGCGTGACGCACAAGCTGCTGATGAACTACACCTGGTGGCTGAACCGCAAGGATTCCGACGGCGCCAATGTGTTTGAAGGCGGTTTTCTCGGCCTCGACAATATTTCCGTCTACGACCGCTCGCAGCCCTTGCCCGCCGGCTATTCGCTCAAGCAGGCCGATGCCACCGGCTGGATGGCCATGTTCGCGCTCAACATGACCATGATGGGGCTGGAACTCACCGCCGAACACGCCGATTACGAGGACGTGGCGATCCAGTGCTACGAGCAGTTCATGGCCATGGCCAATGCCATTGCCGGCCATGTAGGCGGCTGCACATCGCTGTGGGATGACAACGACGGCTTTTTCAAGGACCAGGTGGTGACGCCCGACGGCAGTTGCCGGCGCGTCGATGTGTTTTCCTGGGTGGGCATCATCCCGTTGTTCGCCTGTGAAGTGGTGGACCGCCGGCTGCTCGACAAGGCGCCGCGCTTCGAGAAGATCATGCAGAAATACTACCGCGGCCGCTACGACGGTCATAAGGTTTCCGCCTGCCCGATCGATGCCAACGCGCGCGGCGAACATCTGTTGTCGCTGGTCAACACCGATTGGTTGCCGCGCATATTGAGCCGCCTGCTGTCCGAGCACGAGTTCCTGTCGCGCTACGGCATCCGCAGCGTGTCGCGCATCCATGCGGAGCGGCGCGATCTGGGCACGCTGCCGGGAATCGGCCGCGCGCTGATCGAATACGTGCCGGGCGAATCCAACTCAGGACTGTTCGGCGGCAATTCCAACTGGCGCGGACCGATCTGGATGCCGTGCAACTACACGCTGGTGCAGGCGATAGAAAAATTTCATCGCTATCTCGGCGACGGCTTCAAAGTGAAAGTGCCGTGCGTGGACAATCAGGAAATGACGCTGAAGGAAATCGCCAAGCTCATTTCCGAGCGGCTGGTGGACATGTTCCGCCGCGACGAGAGCGGCCGCGTGCCGGCGCTGCCGCCGGACAGCCCGTTCCAGCACGACCCGCACTGGAAAGATTTACTTCTGTTCCACGAATATTTCCATGGTGAAACCGGGCTCGGCCTGGGCGCCATGCATCAGACTGGCTGGACCGGATTGGTGGCGAACCTGGTGGAGCGGCGCTATCGCAAGGACATACCGATGTACTGGAAAAAACACACAGTCGCGGGCAGGCCGCTAGCCAAGCAAGCGGCGTAGGAGCAGGCATGAAGCCGCTCGCAGCGCTGGCCAAACACTGGCCCGA
>JBOIFQ010000016.1:0-2431 GCA_050741655.1 Burkholderiales bacterium
GCTGGGGCCTGATCTGCGCCAAATACATGGAGGGCATCGCACGCCAGCCGGAAATGCTGCCGATGTTGCGTGTGCAGATGTTCATTACCGCGGGCCTGATGGAATCATTTCCGTTCATCGTTCTGGCATTTGCCATGTATTTCACATTCGCCAATCCGTTCCTGGGCGCGGCGCTGAACGCCGTCAAGGCAGCGGGGGGTTAATTCTCGAGGAGTTGAAACGTGAACGTAACGGCAACTCTTTTTGGCCAGATGATCACCTTTGCGGTGTTGGTCTGGTTTATCCAGCGCTTCCTTTGGGGACCGTTGACCCGCATGCTGGAGGAGCGCAACAAGCGCATCGCCGACGGCTTGGCCGCCGCCGAGCGCGGCAAACAGGAACTGACACAGGCCGGCCAGCGCAGCGAGGAAATTTTGCAGGAAGCGCGCCAAAAAGTGCAGGAATTGCTGCAACAGGCGGATAAGCGCTCGGTGCAAATCGTCGAAGAAGCCAAAAACGCGGCCAAGGCCGAAGGCGAGCGCATGATCACCGGCGCCAAGGCGGAAATCGCGCAGGAAGTGAACCGTGCCAAGGAAACGTTGCGCGGCCAGGTGGCGGCGCTGGCGGTGGCGGGAGCGGAAAAAATCCTGCGCCGCGAAGTGGACGCCAAGGCGCACGCCGAGCTGCTGAAATCCATCCGCACCGAACTGTAAAACCATGGCGGAAAACATCACCATCGCACGGCCTTACGCGGAAGCGGTATTCAGGCTGGCGCAGGAAAAGAACACGCTTGCACAGTGGTCGGACATGCTCGTGTTTCTGGAAGCGGTCTTGAACGAGCCGCGCGTGCGCGAGCTGGCCGGCAACCCGAACCTCAGCAGCGCGAACATCGAAAGCGTGCTGCTGGGCATTTGCGGCGACAAGCTGGATGGCGCGGGCCGCAATTTCATGCAGGTGCTGGTGCGCAATGACCGCCTGACCCTGCTCAGCGAAATCCGCGCCATTTTCGAGCAGCGCAAGGCCGAACAGGAAGGCGTGCTGGAAGCCAACATCATTTCCGCTTTTGCGCTGAATGACGAACAGGTGCAGCAATTGGTGAGCCGGCTGGAAAGCAAATACCGGCGCAAAGTGGTGGCGCAGGTAAGCGTGGAGCCGGAACTGATCGGCGGCGTGAAAGTCGCGGTGGGCGACGAAGTGCTGGATGCCACGGTGCGCGGCAAGCTGGAAGCGATGCGCGCCGCCCTGACCAGATAAAGACGAGATAGATAAATCCGCAAAGTTTTGCATAGGAGCAAAAAATGCAAGTGAATCCCTCGGAAATCAGCGAACTGATAAAAAGCAAGATCGAGAGCCTGGCGCCGACGGCGGAAACCCGCAACCAGGGCACGGTGATTTCCGTGACCGACGGCATCTGCCGCATTCACGGCCTCTCGGACGTGATGCAGGGCGAGATGCTGGAATTCCCCAAAAACACTTTCGGCATGGCGCTCAATCTCGAGCGCGATTCGGTGGGTGCGGTGGTGCTGGGCGAATACGAGCACATCACCGAGGGCGATACGGTGAAATGCACCGGAAGAATTCTCGAAGTGCCGGTCGGCCCGGAGCTCATCGGCCGCGTGATCAACTCGCTGGGACAGCCGATAGACGGCAAAGGCCCGGTCAACGCCAAGATGAGCGACGTGATCGAGAAAGTGGCGCCGGGCGTGATCGCGCGCAAATCGGTGTCGCAGCCGGTGCAGACCGGCCTGAAATCAATCGACTCCATGGTGCCGATCGGCCGCGGCCAGCGCGAGCTCATCATCGGCGACCGCCAGACCGGCAAGACCGCGGTGGCGGTGGATACCATCATCAACCAGAAAGGCAAGGACCTGATTTGTATTTACGTCGCCGTCGGCCAGAAAGCGTCGTCGGTCAAGAACGTGATCAAGAAACTGGAAGAACACGGCGCCATGGAATTCACCATCGTGGTCGCGGCCACCGCTTCCGAATCCGCGGCGATGCAGTACATCGCGCCTTACTCCGGCTGCACCATGGGCGAATATTTCCGCGACCGCGGCCAGGACGCGCTGATTATCTATGACGATCTGACCAAGCAGGCGTGGGCCTATCGCCAGGTATCGTTGCTGTTGCGCCGCCCGCCGGGACGCGAAGCCTATCCCGGCGACGTGTTTTATCTGCACTCGCGTCTGCTGGAGCGCGCCGCGCGCGTGAATGAAGCGTATGTGGAAAAATTCACCAACGGCAAGGTCAAGGGCAAGACCGGTTCGCTCACCGCGCTGCCGGTGATCGAGACCCAGGCCGGCGACGTGTCCGCTTTCGTGCCGACCAACGTGATTTCCATTACCGACGGCCAGATCTTTCTGGAAACCGATCTGTTCAACGCCGGCATCCGTCCCGCCATCAACGCCGGCATTTCGGTGTCGCGGGTGGGTGGCGCGGCGCAGACCAAGGT
>JBOIFQ010000017.1:0-8352 GCA_050741655.1 Burkholderiales bacterium
ATTGTCGGGCGAGCGCGGTTACCTTGGCGCGGACCTGCTTGAGTGCGGGCCGCATCACTTGCTCGCGCGATGATTGCGCCATCAGCGCATAAGCCAGGTTGGTGATGTCTTCGGAAGTGCAGGCAAAATGAATGAATTCGGCGACCCTCGCCACTTGCTTGTTCGCCGCGAGCTTTTCCTTCAGCCAGTATTCGACTGCTTTTAAATCGTGATTGGTGCGCGCCTCGATGGCTTTGACGCGCGCGGCATCGTTTTCCGAGAAACGCGCGGCCACATCGTCGAGCTGTTTGAGCGTGGGTTTGGAAAACGGCGGGATTTCGCGGATTGCGGGTTCGCGGCTGAGCGCTTTCAGCCATTCGATTTCCACCCGCACGCGGTATTTGATGAGTGCGTATTCGCTGAAATGATCCCTGAGCGCCGCGGTCTTGTTATGATAACGCCCGTCGAGAGGCGAGATGGCGTTCAAGGGGCTTAAGCTCATGGTTAACAATATTTTATCACAGCTTGGTCATGGTTTCGCCGATTAGCCGCGCTAAAAAATTCGAGCGCCTGTTGCGGGAAGTGCGCGCCTGCAAGGTATGCAAGGCGCATTTGCCAAATCCTCCCAAGCCGATTTTGCTTGCCGGGCATTCTGCGAAATTGATGATAGTGGGCCAGGCGCCGGGGCGGCGCGTGCATGAAAGCGGCATTCCGTGGAACGATCCTTCGGGCGACACCTTGCGCGAATGGCTGAAGCTCGAGCGTGAGGTATTCTACAATTCTCGCCGCATCGCGATTATTCCCACTGGTTTTTGCTATCCCGGCACCGGGAAAAACGGCGATCTGCCGCCGCGCCCGGAATGTGCGCCGCTATGGCATCCGCGGCTGCGCGCACAGTTGCCCAACATCCGGCTCACTTTGCTGATAGGCAGTTATGCACAAGCGTATTATCTCGGCGGCAGAGCGAAAGCGTCGCTCACCGAAACAGTGCGCGCCTATAAGCAATATCTTCCTGAATTTCTGCCGCTGCCGCATCCCAGCCCGCGCAACCGGCGCTGGCTCAAGCTCAATCCCTGGTTTGAAAAAGATATCATTCCGCTGCTGCGCCGGCTCACGCGGCGCGCATTGCGCGAACGCGCCTGAACTTGTGCGTTTTTCGAGTGACCAAGCAGGTGTTTTGCCGTGTGTGGCAAGGTATAATGCGCAGTTCTCAAAATATTACTCAGGATGGCTATGAAATTGATTGGAACGCTGACCAGTCCTTACGTGCGCAAGGTGCGCGTGGTGCTGGCGGAAAAGCGCGTTGATTACGACATGCAGGTGGATATTCCCTGGAATGAAGACACACATGTGCCCGAATACAATCCGCTCGGCAAAGTGCCGGTGCTGCTGCTGGATGACGACAGCAGCTTGTTCGATTCGCGCGTGATTGTCGAATATCTGGATACGCTCACGCCCATCGGCAAGCTGATACCCGATGACAACCGGCAGCGCACCATGGTCAAGCGCTGGGAAGCGCTGGGGGATGGAGTCTCCGATGCCGCCGCCGCCATTGTCATCGAAACAAAACGCCCGGCGAAACTGCAAAGCAAGGACTGGATTGCGCGCCAGCAAAGCAAGCTGACGGCGGGCTTGAGAGCCGCGGCGCGCGATCTGGGCGAGAAAAACTGGTGCGCGGGCGAAGCCTACAATCTGGCCGACATCGTGCTCGGCTGCGCGCTGGGTTTTCTCGATTTGCGTTTGCCGGAAACCGGCTGGCGCAAGGATTATCCGAATCTGGAGCGGCTGTTCGACAAGCTGATGCAGAGGCAATCGTTCAAGGACACAGTTCCGCCGGCTTCATAAATTCTCAAGATTCGATAATCCCGCCGCCCAGGCAGACCTTGCTTTCATACACCACCACCGACTGCCCGGGCGTCACCGCCCATTGCGGCTCGGCGAATTCGATGCTGCAGTGTTTCTCATTCACGCTGGCGATGCTGCACGCCGCGTCCGGCTGGCGGTAGCGCGTCTTCGCGGTATACACCCAGTTGCAATGTGGAGTTTTTCCGCTCACCCAGCTTAAATCAGCGCCTATGAGACGCGAGCGCAGCAGCAGCGGATGATCATGACCCTGCACCACGATGAGCGCATTGCGCGCCATGTCTTTTGCCGCCACGTACCACGCTTCGCCCTTGCCGCCGATTCCCAAACCCTGGCGCTGGCCGATGGTGTGATACATCAGACCCTGGTGCTCGCCCAGCGTTTTTCCCTCGGGAGTTTCCATCGCCCCAGGATTAGGCGGCAGATAGCGGTTGAGGAATTCGCGGAACGGCCGTTCGCCGATGAAACAGATGCCGGTGCTGTCTTTCTTGTCGTGATTCGGCAAGCCTTCGCGGCGGGCGATTTCACGTACTTCGCGTTTGGTTAATTTTCCCAGGGGAAAAAGTGTTTTCGCCAACTGCTGCTGATTAAGGCGGTAGAGGAAATAGCTCTGATCCTTGGTGCCGTCCTCGGCCTTGAGCAGTTGAAACAGCCCGCCGGTTTCGCGTAGCTGGGCGTAATGGCCAGTGGCGATGTAATCAGCGCCAAGATTGAGCGCGTGATCGAGAAACGCCTTGAACTTGATTTCGGCATTGCACAGCACGTCGGGATTGGGCGTGCGCCCGGCCTGGTATTCCTTCAGAAAATCGCCGAATACGCGCTCTTTGTATTCGGCGGAAAAATTCACCGTCTCGATATCCATGCCAATTCTGTCGGCGACCGCCACGGCGTCAATCAGATCTTCGCGCGAGGAACAGTATTCATCGGTGTCGTCGTCTTCCCAGTTTTTCATGAACAAGCCGAGCACGTCGTGGCCTTGCTGTTTGAGCAGCCACGCCGCGACTGCGGAATCCACCCCGCCCGAGAGGCCGACGACTATGCGTTGTTTGGACATTTCTAAAGAAAGTGCGTGATAGTGTCGAGAGGATAGCGCTTGCCGGCCAGATAATCCTGCACGCAGCGCCATACCAGCGGGCTGCGATGCTGCTCGCGGCTGGCGCGGATTTCATCGGAGGTGAGCCACAGCGCGCGGATGATGCCTTGATCCAGCATGCGCCGGGAGTCGAAACCCGTGGTGCGGCCGGTAAAGGTGAAGCGCAGATATGTGATGTTTTTGCCGGGGTGGTGCCAGCTATAAATGCCGAGCAGGTGTTCGGGCTTGAAGTGGTAAGCGGTTTCTTCCAGCGTTTCGCGCGTAACACCTTGCAACAGGGATTCGTTTTCCTCCAGATGACCGGCCGGCTGATTGAACAGCGCGCCTTCATCGGTGTTCTCTTCCACCAACAGAAAGCGGCCGTTGTCCTCAACCACGGCGGCCACGGTGACATTGGGTTTCCAGATCATGCTGCGTGTCCAGAATAAAACGGGATTTTATCGTTTAGGGTCATTGCGAGCAACGCGAAGCAATCCCGGGTTTAACATCCAAAGCAGATTGCTTCGTCGTTTGCCCGCCACGCTTCGCTCGCGGCTGAAGACTTATCCTCGCAATGACAGCGGATTGCCACGGCGCCGCGCCAAATAAAAAGGCAGAGCCTAAGCTCTGCCTTTTTATCCCGAAAGAAAAAACTTACGACTTCTTTTCTTCCTTGGCGACTTCTTTCTTATGTTTTTTCTTGGCTACTTTTTTCTTTTCGGCTTTCTTTACTTCTTTCTTCTCCGCTGCGGCAGCGGGCGCGGCTTCGGCGGCCTTGACAGCAGGAGCGACGGCCGGAACAGCATCAGCGGCAACAGCGGAGAAAGTTACAGCGGCAAACGCCGCGGCGATCAGTGTGGACAACAGCTTGCTCATTGTTTTTCCCTTTAAAGTCAACATGTTATAAAAAGACACGTAAGTGTCATAGAGAATAACGCTTGATCGCACTGGAGGTTGACAGATTATTGAATGTGCGCATAGCCGGGTAGCGTCAGAAATTCCTCGAGCTGGTCGCCGGTGGTAAGTTCGTCGAAAATCTTCGCCGCGTCCTCGTAACGCCCGCCTTGCGTGAATTGTTTTTCTCCCAGGCGCTCGCGCAGTTTCGCCAGTTCTTCTTTCAGCAGTTGGCGGAACAACTCTTTGGTCACTTTGCGCCCATCCTCGAGCACGCCTTTCGGGCTGCGGATCCATTGCCATATTTGTGCGCGCGAAATTTCGGCGGTGGCGGCGTCTTCCATCAGATTATGTATCGGCACGCAGCCCACGCCGGCCAGCCATGCACCCAGATATTGCAGGCCGATGTCGATGTTGATGCGCAGCCCTTGCTCGGTGATGGGTTTTTCCGGGCCGAAGGCAGTAAGGTCGGCGGCGGTCACCACCACATCGTCGCGCTTTTTGTGAATCTGATTAGGCGTAGGCATCACCGCATCGAAAGCGGCTTTGGCGACCTGCACCAGCGCCGGGTGCGCCACCCAAGTGCCGTCATGACCGTTGCCGGCTTCGCGGTCCTTGTCGGCGCGCACTTTGGCGAGCGCCGCTTCGTTGGCGGCGGGGTCGTTCTTGATCGGAATCTGCGCCGCCATTCCGCCCATCGCATGCGCCCCGCGCTTGTGGCAGGTCTTGATGAGCAGCAGCGAATACGCGCGCATGAACGGACTGGTCATGGTCACGTAGGCGCGGTCGGCGAGGACAAAGTCCGGATCGTTGCGGAATTTCTTGATGCAGCTGAAGATGTAATCCCAGCGTCCGCAATTGAGTCCGGCCGAGTGCTCACGCAGTTCGTACAGAATCTCGTCCATTTCAAACGCGCCGAGTATGGTTTCGATCAGGCACGTGACCTTGATGCTGCCGCGGGGGATGCCCAGTCGTTCCTGCGCCATCACGAACACATCGTTCCACAGCCGCGCTTCGAGGTGGCTTTCCATTTTTGGCAGATAAAAATATGGTCCGGTGCCGCGCGCCAGCAGTTCCCTGGCGTTATGAAAAAAATACAGCGCGAAATCGAAAATCGATCCCGAAACCGGCGCGCCGTCCACCAGCAGATGTTTTTCCGGCAAATGCCAGCCGCGCGGGCGCAGCATCAGCGTCGCGGTGCGGTCGTTGAGTTTATAGTACTTGCCTTCGGGCGAAGTGAAAGCCAGCGTGCGGCGCACCGCCTGTTTCAGATTAATCTGGCCCTGGATGGAATTTTCCCAGGTCGGCGTACTGGAATCCTCGAAATCCGCCATGAACACGTTGGCGCCGGAATTGAGTGCATTGATGATCATCTTGCGGTCGGTGGGGCCGGTGATTTCTACGCGGCGATCCTGCAAATCCTGCGGTACCGGCGCCACTGTCCAGTTGCCCTCGCGGATATGCCTGGTCTGCGGCAGGAAATCGGGGCGCTTGCCGGCATCGAATTCGGCCTGGCGCGCCACGCGGGCGCGCAGCAATTCCTGCCGCCGCGGCTCGATTTTGCGCGCCAGCATGGCGATGAAATCCAGCGCTTCGGGAGTGACAATTTCGGCGAATTCGGGGGTGATTTTGCCGAGGACGGCAATATCTTCCGCTTGTACGGCGGCCGGGTTCATATTCATTCTCCTGTGTTTGTAGTTTTAATTGCGATTCTTAAAAATTTGCCATAAAAAACGCCGCACGGCAAATGCCTGCTTATGAGCAGACATCGCCTTGCGGCGCTGGTTCGGGCAACCGCTCTAGCCGAACTGCGCTTCTTCGGTCGAGCCGGTGAGGGCGGTGACCGAAGATTGTCCGGCCTGGATGACTTGCGTCACTTGGTCGAAATAGCCGGTGCCGACCTCGCGCTGATGCTTGACCGCGGAAAAACCCTGGTCGGCGGCGGCGAATTCCTTCTCCTGCAATTTCACGAACGCGGTCATGCCTTCGCGCGCATAGCCGTGCGCCAGTTCGAACATGCTGTAGTTGAGCGCATGGAAACCCGCCAGCGTGATGAACTGGAACTTGTAGCCCATGGCGCCCAGTTCGCGCTGGAAACGGGCAATGGTCGCGTCATCCAGTTTTTTCTTCCAGTTGAAAGAGGGCGAACAGTTGTACGCCAGGATCTTGTTCGGATATTGCTTGTGCACGCCTTCGGCGAATTTGCGCGCGAAGTCGAGATCCGGCGTGCCGGTTTCGCACCACACCAAGTCGGCGTAGGGCGCGTAAGCCAGGCCGCGCGAGACGGCTTGTTCGATGCCGTTCCTGACGCGGTAAAAACCTTCGCTGGTGCGCTCACCGGTAATGAATGGCTTGTCATTGGGGTCGCAATCCGAAGTCAGCAGATTGGCCGCTTCGGCGTCGGTGCGCGCGAACAGCAAAGTCGGCACGCCCAGCATGTCGGCGGCGAGACGCGCCGCGACCAGTTTCTGCACCGCTTCCTGCGTGGGCACCAGCACCTTGCCGCCCATGTGGCCGCACTTTTTTGCGGAAGCCAGCTGGTCTTCGTAATGCACGCCGGCGGCGCCGGTTTCGATCATGGCTTTCATCAGTTCAAACGCATTTAGCACGCCGCCGAAACCGGCTTCCGCATCCGCCACGATGGGGGCGAAGAAATCCATCTCGTCCTTGCCTTCGGCGTGATGTAGTTGATCGGCGCGCATGAAAGTGTTGTTGATACGGCGCACCACCGCCGGCACGCTGTCGGCCGGGTAGAGCGATTGATCGGGATACATCTGGCCCGCGAGATTGGCATCCGCCGCCACCTGCCAGCCGGAAAGGTAAATGGCTTTCAAGCCGGCTTTGACTTGCTGCATGGCCTGGTTGCCGGTGAGCGCGCCCAGCGCGTTCACATAAGGCTGCTCGTTCACCAGTTTCCACAATTTTTCCGCGCCGCGCCGCGCCAGCGAATGTTCGACATGCACCGTGCCGCGCAGGCGTTCCACGTCCTCGGCGCTGTAAGGGCGCTTGACGCCTTTCCAGCGCGGATTATCGGCCCAGTCTTTTTTAATTCGTGCGATTTCCAGATCGTTGTTCATGAATTTCCCCTAACGCAAAAGATTATCAGGCGGGAGCGGCGCAGCCGCGTATCCCATCGTGCCAGACGCATCCGGCTTAATGAAAACAGACTACTCTTATTAAGAGCAGTTTGTTTCACGGGGCGGCCAGAGATCGGATCTGGCAAACCTGAAGGGCTGGCGATGTCTTTTTTAACATCGGCCCGTAACTTGCGCTGCCGGTGCGGTGAGCATGAAGGCAGGCGCTTTGTGACCGTGGCAAAAGTATAACATGAGGTTTTTTTGCATGCATAGTGTTTTATTGCATCGCAACACATCGACCAAAAAACATGCAGGGCAATGTAGTAAAAGCCTATTTTAAATACAAAATAATGTCATGCAAAGGAAACTAAACCCGATTTGTGCAGAGCAAAATCAGCTAAAACAAGGCTTTTTCCGCCACCAGAACACCATCGGCGTCGGCATAAATATAATGCCCGGGAGTGAAAGTGACGCCGCCAAATGTCACTGGAATATTAGTGCCGCCCGCGCCTTTCTTCACGCTTTTTTGCGGATGCGTATTGAGCGCCAGCATGCCAAGCGGCATTTGAGCGATGGCTTGTGAGTCGCGTATGCAGCCGTAAACTATAATTCCGCGCCAGCCGTTCTCCAGCGCGAGTTGCGCCAGCAGATCGCCCGCCAGTGCACAACGCAAGGACCCGCCGCCGTCCACCACCAGCACTTTGCCCGTTCCCGCTTGCGCGAGCGCGCTGCGCACCAGCACGTTATCTTCGTGCACCTTGACGGTGGCGATTACACCGCTGAAAGCGCGCGCGCCGCCGTAGTGTTGCAGCAGCGGCGCCAGCACTTTAAATTTACCTTCGTGGCGGTCGCACAAATCGGCTGTTTTGAAATCCATGCTTTACGCTCCTGATTGAATTCACCACCCGCTCCGCTGTCTGCTGCTTACCGGCACAATGAAAGCCGGTAGAATTAAGCGCTGTGGCGCTGAAAATAATGTATTATATAAGATATAAGACTACCTGAATTTCCTTACGTAACCGTTCGAGGCCAGCATGTACAAGCATATCAAGGTGCCGCCGCAAGGCGAAATCATACGCGTCAACCCGGATAAATCCCTCAGCGTTCCCGAGCAGCCCATCGTTTCCTTCATCGAGGGCGACGGCATCGGGGTGGACATCACGCCGGTGATGCGCAAGGTGGTGGATGCCGCGGTGGAGGCAGCCTACGGCGGCAGCCGCAAAATCGTGTGGATGGAAACCTACGCCGGGGAAAAATCCACCCGCATTTACGGCAAGGACGTATGGCTGCCGGAGGAAACCCTGGAAGCGGCGCGCAAGTACGTGGTTTCCATCAAGGGTCCGCTCACCACGCCGGTGGGCGGCGGCATCCGCTCCATCAACGTGGCGCTGCGCCAGGAACTGGATTTATATGTTTGTCTGCGTCCGGTGCGCTATTTCAGCGGCGTGCCGAGCCCGCTGTTGCACC
>JBOIFQ010000018.1:0-4155 GCA_050741655.1 Burkholderiales bacterium
TGCCATACCATTGCACCATCCGTTCCCAGACGTTTTCCTCACCATCCAGTTTTACTCCGATCAATGCGCGCAATCCGTCCACAATGATGAAATATTCGTCGCGCGATTGGGAAAACCGCAGCAGGTCAATAAGGGGCGCGATGAAGCGCTGATCCCTGGTTTTGACGATGTGCCTGATCGCCGCCTGCCGGCGCTCGCCGCCGGCTTTGGGCAACAGCTGATCGAGCAGCTCCGCACTTTTTTCCACCGCCGGCTCTGCAGCAGGCAGAATCGGCGGTGAAAAAAACACTAGCCCGGCCAGCAGCACGCCGGTGGCGATTTTGAGAAAAGACATTACGGCCTCGGGAAATGAAGGGCAGCGCCGGTTGGTCGCGCTTGGTTCTGCTCAGCCGGCAGTGATGAGACCCGGATTCAGTGCGCTTGTTCCCAATTGGGCCCGATTCCCACATCCACCACCAGCGGCACTTCCAGTTTCGCCACGCCGCACATCAGTTGCGGCAATTCGCTTTTCACTTTATCCAACTCATCGTCCGGCACTTCCAGCACCAGCTCGTCATGCACCTGCATGATGAGTTTGGTGTTTAATTGCTTTTGCCTGAGCCAATCCTGCACCGCGATCATCGCGAGCTTGATCAGATCCGCCGCGGTGCCCTGCATCGGCGCGTTGATGGCAGCGCGCTCCGCGCCTTGGCGCCGGGCGCCGTTCGAACTTTTAATTTCCGGTAGCCACAGCTTGCGGCCGAATACTGTTTCCACAAAACCCTGGCTGCGCGCCAACTCGCGCGTGCGCTGCATGTAATCGGCAACACCCGGATAGCGCGCGAAATAGCGCTCCATGTAAAGTTGCGCCGCCGAGCGTTCGATGCCCAACTGCCCAGCGAGGCCAAACGCCGACATGCCGTAAATCAGGCCAAAATTTATCACTTTGGCATAGCGCCTTTGTTCCGGCCCGACTTCGGCCGGCGGGATGCCGAAAATCTCCGAAGCGGTGGCACGGTGGATGTCCTGGCCCTCGGCAAAGGCTTTCAACAGGCTGTTATCTCCTGAGAGGTGCGCCATGATGCGAAGTTCAATCTGCGAATAATCGGCGGACATAATCTGCCAGCCGGCGGGCGCGATGAAGGCTTCGCGGATGCGCCGCCCTTCCTGCGTGCGCACCGGAATGTTCTGCAAATTCGGATCGTTGCTGGCGAGCCGGCCGGTCACCGCCACTGCCTGCCCGTAATTGGTGTGCACGCGCCCGGTTTGAGGATTCACCATGCGCGGCAGCTTGTCGGTGTAAGTGGACTTGAGCTTGGCGAGGCCGCGATAATCCAGCAACAGTTTCGGCAGCGGGTAATTCAGCGCCAGTTCCTGCAGCACATCTTCGTCGGTGGAAGGCTGGCCGCCCGGCGTTTTTTTTATGACCGGCAATTTTTGCAGATCGAACAGGATTTCCTGAATCTGCTTGGGCGAATTGAGATTGAACGGCTGCCCGGCCAGCTGGTGCGCCTGGTTTTCCAGCTCCAGCAGGCGGGCGCCCAATTCACGGCTTTGTTGTTCGAGCAGTTTTACATCCAGCAGCACGCCATTCCTTTCCATGCCGAACAGCACGTCCAGCAGCGGCATTTCGATGCGCCGGTAAATTTCCGCCAGCCTGGCATCGGCCGCGACTTGCGGATAGAGCACCTGATGCAATTGCAAAGTGATATCCGCATCCTCGGCGGAATATTCGGTGGCACGTTCGATTGCAACCTGGTCGAAACCGATGCGGTTTGCGCCCTTGCCCGTCACCTCGTCGTAACTAATGGTCTTTAAGTTGAGATGGCGCGCGGCGAGATTATCCATGTCGTGCGGCTGGTGGCTTTCCAGCACGTAGGATTCGAGCAGAGTGTCGTGTGCGATGCCATTCAGCGCGACGCCGTGATTGGCGAAAATATGTTCGTCGTATTTGAGGTTCTGCCCCAGTTTGGGTTTCGCCGCATTTTCCAGCCAGGGTTTGAGTTGTTTTAATGTCTGTTCCAGATCCAGTTGCTGCGGCGCGCCTGAATAACGATGCGCGAGTGGAATATATGCCGCGTGCCCAGCTTCGATGGCAAGCGAAATGCCCACCAGCTTATCCTGCAGCGGGTCGAGGCCGGTGGTTTCGGTGTCCACCGCCGCGAGTTGCGCATTGTCCAGGCGTTGAATCCATTGCTCCAGTTGCGCTTCAGTGAGAATAGTTTCGTAATTGCGTTGCGGTAAGGCGTGAGGAGTGAAGGGTGAGGGGTAAGCGGTTTGAGGCGCGGAACGAGTTCCTGCTTGACTTGGCTCCTTACCCCTTACTCCTGACGCCTTACTGTCCTTGAGCCAGCTTTTGAATTCGAAGCGCTCGAATAATTCCTCGAGTTTCGCGCCATCCTGCGGCTGCGGTTTAAGATCGGCGAGACTCAGCGGCAAATCCACATCGCACTTCACGGTAAGCAGCTTCTTCGCCTGCGGCAGCCAATCTTTTGCCTTGCGCAGGTTCTCGCCTACCACGCCGGGAATCTCCTGCGCGTGCGCCGTCAAATTATCCAGCGTTTGATATTGCGCCAGCCATTTCACCGCGGTTTTCGGGCCCACTTTCTCCACCCCCGGCACGTTGTCCACGCTGTCACCGATCAGCGTCAGATAATCCACAATGGAGGCGGGCGCAACATTGAATTTGGCGAGCACGCCCGCTGCATCCAGTTTTTCGTTGCTCATGGTATTGATGAGCGTGACGTGATCGTTCACCAGTTGCGCCAGATCCTTGTCGCCGGTGGAGACGATGCTGTTCACGTTCTCGCGCGCGGCACGCGTCACCAGCGTGCCGATCACATCGTCCGCTTCCACGCCTTCGATCATCAGCAGCGGCCAGCCCAGCGCGCGTATGCAATCGTGCAGCGGCGCGATCTGCGCCGCCAGATGGTCCGGCAT
The DNA here is from genome assembly GCA_050741655.1 of Burkholderiales bacterium. GTDB lineage: Bacteria > Pseudomonadota > Gammaproteobacteria > Burkholderiales > JAHFRG01 > JAHFRG01. Next base: position 2,920 of record JBOIFQ010000018.1, read on the forward strand.
CGGCGCGCGGTTGGCTTTGTATTCGGGATACCAGTCGTCGCGGAAAGTCTTGCCTTTTGCGTCGAACACGCAGGCGCTATAATCGGCCTTGTAGTCGGCGCGCAAACGGCGCAGCATGTTGAGCACGCCGTAAATCGCGCCGGTCGGCTCGTTGCGGCGGTTGCGCAAATCCGGCAGCGCGTGAAACGCACGGTAAAGATACGAGGAGCCGTCCACCAGCAGCAGCGTTTTGCGCCCAATGCCGGGATCGTTACCTTTCGAATTCATTCAACAGGTTTTCCAAATGACGCATTCAGAAAAATTGCAGCAGTTGATGGTTCCCGAAATGCTGGAGAAAGCGTGGTCGGCGCGCGAATCCTGGCGCGTATTCGCGATTATGGCAGAATTCGTGGAGGCGGCGGAGCGCCTGAGCGCGATCCGCCCCGCGGTGAGTATTTTCGGCAGCGCGCGCACGCCGCAAGGCCATCGTTATTACCAGCTCGCCGAGACCATCGCGCGCCAATTGTCGGATGCCGGTTTTTCGGTGATTTCCGGCGGCGGCCCCGGCATCATGGAAGCCGCCAACAAAGGCGCGTATCTGGGCAAAAGCCCGAGCGTGGGGCTCAACATTCAACTGCCGCACGAGCAAAGCAACAACCCCTATCAGGATATCAGCCAGACTTTCCGCCATTTCTTCGTGCGCAAAGTGATGTTCGTCAAATTCGCCAGCGCTTATGTGGTGATGCCTGGGGGATTCGGCACGTTGGATGAATTGATGGAAGCGCTGACGCTGGTGCAGACCGGCAAGTCGCGCAGGATTCCCATCATCCTGGTGCATGAGCCGTTCTGGCGCGGCATGCTGGATTGGTTCCGGCACACGCTGGTGCAGGAGAACATGATAGACGAAGCGGATCTCAGTCTCATCAAGGTCATCGACGAACCGCAAGCGGTGGTGAATGCGATTTTCGATCATTACGAAAAACGCGGTTTTGAACCTTCGGCGCAGGAACGCGAAATTCAACTAAATCTTTAATTAAGGAACCTCTGATTAAGTCCCACGCGGTTGCGACGGCGGCTTTCCGGGAGGGGATGCGCGAAGCGAGGCGAAGTGAATGGTTGATCCCCTTTCACAAGCCGAGCGACAAAGCAGACCGCCCGGAAAGCCCCGTCCCTGCGGGTTGCGGTAAAATGCGGCGTCTGCGGCGTTGCGCTCCTCGGTGTCGTAGTCCCAGCTACGACCTTCGTCGCGCGCCTTGC
>JBOIFQ010000019.1:0-1862 GCA_050741655.1 Burkholderiales bacterium
GCAAGGCGCGCGACGAAGGTCGTAGCTGGGACTACGACACCGAGGAGCGCAACGCCGCAGACGCCGCATTTTACCGCAACCCGCAGGGACGGGGCTTTCCGGGCGGTCTGCTTTGTCGCTCGGCTTGCCAAGGGGACTGGCCATTGGCTGCGCCGCGCTTCGCGCATCTCATCCCGGAAAGCCACCGTCGCAACCGCGTGGGACTTAATCAGAGGTTCCCTAACTCGCCTTGATCAACACCGAGGCCAGCCACAGGAACAAGCCCATGCTGGTGACGTCGGTGGCGGTGGTGAGAAAAATGCTGGAAGCGGTGGCGGGATCGAACCCCAGCCTTTTCAATGTGAGCGGCACCATGGCGCCGGAAATTCCGCTGGCGACGCAGCTGCCCACCATGGCGAGAAACACCACGAACCCCAGCAGCGGCGCCGCGGCGTTGTGCTGCAACAGGGCGGTGATGTACATGCCGAGGCCCGCGGTGACGCCGACAAAAGTGCCGTTCAGCAATCCCAGCCAGGCTTCTTTGGTCACTAATATTTTTTCTTGTCCGGGTTTGAGTTCGCCCAGCGTCAATCCGCGCAAGGTGACCGCCAGCGCCTGACAGCCGGTATTGCCTGATTGCCCGGCCAATACCGGCAGAAACAGCGCGAGTATCACCAGCTTGTCGAGCGTGTCCTGAAAAATTCCCACTACCGCGGCGGCGGCGAAGGCCGTGATCAGGTTGAATTGCAGCCAGGGATGGCGGAACTTGAGGCTGCGCGGCCAGGGCGTAGCCAAGCGCTCTTCTTTTTCCACGCCGACCATGGCGCCGGGCTGGGCGCTGATTTCAAACGCTTCGGCCTGGAACATGGCTTGTCCGCGCACCAGACCCACCAGCCGGCCTTGCTCATCGCATACCGGATAGACCGGGAAGTGGCGGTTGACCGCCAGCTTCATGGCATCGGCCATAGGCATGTCCGGCTTCAGGGAAAATGCGTCGGCCAGCATCACTTCCGAGAGCCGCTTGCTCTCGCCGGCGAACAACAGGTCGCGCATGGTGATGATGCCGAGCAGCTTGCCGTTCCCGTCGGTGACGTAGCCGTAAGTGATGAACGCGGTCTTGATGAGATCGCGCAGCTTGTCTATGGTTTCGGCCACGGTGAGATCCGGCCCGAATACCGCCAGCGGCGGATCCATCAGTTTGCCTATGCTGCCCTCGGGGTAGGGTTGGTTGCGCCGCCATTGTTTGCCGTATTCCGGCGGTGCGGCTTCGATGATCTGGCTGGCGAGCTCGCTGGGGAATTCGCTCAGCAGTTCCTGCACCATGCCCGGGTTGAGCTCGACCAGCAGCCTGGCGCTGAACTCCGCGGGTTTTTTCTGCAGCAGCTCGACCGCTTCGTGCGCGGGACGCTGGCGCACGTCGTTGAGCAGGGTCTTGCGCTCTTCCTCGGTCCAGGCTGCAGCCGCATTATTTTGCATTTTCCTCTCCCTCAATAGCTCGGGTTATTCCGCGCAATCCTAAGAGAAGCGGCGGGCACTGTCTACTGCCGTGGATCAGTCGCGGAAATTGGTGAATTGCAATGGAAAGTCGGTGATGGATTTTTTGACCAGCTGAATCGCTTCCTGCAGCAGATCTTTCTTGGCGCCGGACACCCGCACCGCATCGCCCTGGATGCCGGCCTGCACCTTGAGCTTGCTGTCCTTGATGAGTTTGACGATTTTTTTGGCGAGTTCGATGTCGACGCCGACCTTGACGGTGATCACCTGTTTGATCTTGTCGCCGCCGATTTTTTCAATGGCGCCGCGTTTCAGGCAGCGCACATCCACGCCGCGCTTGGCGAGTTTGCCGCCCAGCACGTCGAGTACCTGCCCGAGCTTGAATTCAT
>JBOIFQ010000020.1:0-4089 GCA_050741655.1 Burkholderiales bacterium
ACGCAGCGCATGCTGGAAATGTTCCGCAAGAAAAGCCCCAAGGCGGAAAAGGCTGAGCCATGACCGCCAATATGCTCGCGCTGTGGTATCTGATCGCCTCGATCTTTTTCATCCTGGCGCTGAAAGGCCTGTCCTCGCCATTGATGGCGCGGCGCGGCAATTTGTTCGGCATGATAGGCATGGGCATCGCGATACTGTTCACGCTCGCCATCACCAAAAGAGTGGACGTGATTGTCATGGGCATCGCCATCGGCGGCACGGTGGGCGCCGTTGTCGCGCGCCGCGTGCAGATGACGCAGATGCCGGAACTGGTGGCGGCCATGCACTCGCTGGTGGGCATGGCGGCGGTGCTGATCGCGATTGCGGCGGTCAACAATCCGGCGGCGTTCAATATTCCGGTGCCGCTGCCGCGCGGCAATAAACTGGAGCTCTTCATCGGCACTTTCGTCGGCGCGCTTACTTTTTCCGGTTCGGTGATCGCGTTCGGCAAGCTGCGCGGCAAATTCAAGCTGCGTGTTTTTCAAAGCGCGCCGGTAGTCTTCAAAGGGCAGCACCAACTGAATCTTTTGCTCGCCATCACCATGGTGGGTTTCGGGCTAGGATTTTTCTTCGCCGAAGGCAGCACGGCGCAGTGGTGGCCGTTCGCCATCATGACCGCGCTGGCGTTTCTGCTGGGTGTGCTCATCATCATCCCCATCGGCGGCGCCGACATGCCGGTGGTGATTTCGATGCTGAACTCGTATTCGGGCTGGGCCGCGGCGGGAATTGGTTTCTCGCTCAACAATTCGATGCTGATTATTTCCGGATCCTTGGTGGGATCGAGCGGCGCGATTCTGTCCTACATCATGTGCAAGGCGATGAACCGCTCGTTCTTTAGCGTGATTCTGGGCGGTTTCGGCGCCGCGGAAGGCACGGCGGCGGTGGGCGGTGCGCAAAAAAACGTGAAATCCGGCAGCCCGGACGACGCGGCGTTTCTCATGGCCAACGCCGAATCGGTCATTATCGTGCCGGGTTACGGACTGGCGGTGGCGCGCGCGCAGCACGCGGTGAAGGAAATGGCGGAGAAGCTGCACGCCAAGGGCGTCAATGTGCGCTATGCGATCCATCCGGTGGCGGGACGCATGCCGGGGCATATGAACGTGCTGCTGGCTGAAGCGGAAGTGCCGTACGACCAGGTGTTCGAGATGGAAGATATTAATAACGAATTCGGCAGCACCGACGTGGTGCTGATTCTGGGCGCCAACGATGTGGTGAATCCGGCGGCGAAAACGCCGGGCAGCCCGATCTTCGGCATGCCGATTCTGGAAGCGCACAAGGCGCGTACCATACTGGTCAACAAGCGCTCGATGGCGGCGGGTTACGCCGGGCTCGACAACGAACTGTTTTACCTGGACAAGACCATGATGGTGTTCGGCGATGCCAAGAAAGTAGTCGAGGACATCGTGAAAGCGCTGGCGTAGAATAAAAAAATAGCAGGGCAGGCGTCCCCTTGAAACCTCTCAAACCTGCCCTGCTCAAAACGCGTTTACCTTCCAGTAACCGCGTCCCCAAACTTATCTCGTCAAGCGCTCGCAATCGGTTTGTTCTTGCGCGGCAGGCGCGACGTGTTTCATCCAATCCACTTTCACTGCACCGAGCTTGAACGCCAGCACCGCAAGAATCAGCGCTACGGCCAGATTCGGTACCACATTCAGTTTTGCTAACATGGCAAAACTCCTCGAGCGGTTATAAAAAATTTCAGCTTCCTTGCAACTCTCAACCGTCGTAACGATTGATTTCTTCTCACTCTTCCTTGTTGCAACCGCCATGCCAGGGAGATTAATGCCAGAGGGAATTAGGAAAATATGTTTGAAATCAACATATTATTTAGTGCTTGGAAAAATTAAAGGCGCCGAACTGTGAACTGGTGCACAGAAGCGAAGAGGAAATACCAGAAATGGACGTCGGGAATTCGTCTGCCGGGCTGAGGCGCCGACACTTAAAACGCGATTGGCAGTTTGATGAAAAACGTTGCGAGCAGACAGAGATGCCAGGCGCGAGCGAGCGAAAGGCGAGACAGTACAAGTAAGTACGGCGAGCCTTGAACGAGCATGCAACGCCGCAGATCGGCCGCGCAGTAGTTTTGCATCAAACTGCTAGTTGCGTGCGAGCTTGGCTTTGGCGAGTGGAGGATTCTTCGCGAAGTAACGCTTGATGCCGCCGGCAATCGCATCGGCGATTTTGTTTTGATAGCTTTCGTCCTTGAGCTTTTTCTCTTCATCCGGATTGCTGATGAAAGCGGTTTCCACCAGGATGGAAGGAATGTCCGGCGATTTCAGCACCGCGAATCCGGCTTGCTCCACCGCTTGCCGGTGCAGAGTGTTGACGTTGCCCAATTCCGCGAGCACCGCTTTTCCGAGTTTCAAGCTGTCATTGATGGTCGCGGTTTGAGCAAGATCAAACAGCGTTTGCTTGAGATAAGGGTCTTGTACATCGAGGTTCACGCCGCCGATCAAGTCTGACAGGTTTTCCTGCTTGGCGAGCGCCGCCGCCGCCGCGCTGGTTGCACCGCGCTCGGACAACGCGAATACCGAGGAGCCGCGCGCGTGCGACTTGATGTAGGCGTCGGCGTGAATCGAGATAAACAAATCCGCTTGCACTTTGCGCGCCTTGTCCACGCGCCCCTGCAGGGGAATGAAATAATCGCCGTCGCGGATCAGCAACACGCGCATATTGGGTTCGTCATCCAGCCTGGCTTTCAGCTTGCGTGCAATCGCCAGCGTCACGTTCTTCTCGCGCGTGCCGCCGCGTCCGTGCGCGCCCGGATCCTCGCCGCCGTGACCGGCATCAACCGCGATGGTGACGAGACGCGCGGCCTCGGGCTTGGTTTTTTGTCTGGTCTCGGCGGACTTCGGTTCTTTTTGGGATTCGGCTTTGTCCGCGGGTTTCGCGCCGGCTTCGTTTTCTTCTTTTTCACTGGAAGGTTCCGGCGCGCCGAGCTTGCTGTCCTGCTTCAGCGCCAGCGCCAGCAGCGGGTCCACTGCCGGATAAATATCCAGCACCAGGCGGTGCGCATATTGCGCGACTGGTTTCAAAACGAATACTTGTGGCTTGACCTCGGCTTTTAAATCAAAAACCAGGCGCACCACACCAGGTTTGAAACGCCCGACGCGCACCTGTCTGATGTAAGGATCTGACGGCGCGATTTTGGCGGAAATATTTTCCAGCGCGGCGTCAAGTTCAATATTTTCCAGATCCAGCACCAGCCGTTCGGGATTCTTGATGCTGAAAAGATTATGCGCGATCGGCGCATTGGATTCGATGGTGAGCCGCGTGTAATCCTGCGCCGGCCACACTCGCGCGGAAACTATTTCGATGGCGCCTGCGGCGGGAACATGCAGCAACGGGAAAATCAGGGAAAAAACGGCGGCGCGGGCGCGGGCGGGCAGGATTACCAATTTTGCAAACTTAAACATTGTCTGCCGGTCTCGGTGATTCCTTCAAGCGTGACGTCGCGGCCGCTGCCGGTTATTTGCAAGTTGATTTTGATATCGGGCAAAGGCAACCGGCTCGCGGCTTTTTCCGGCCACTCCACCAGACAGACTGCCTGCCCATTGAAGGGTTCGCGGAACCCTGCGTCCTGCCATTCTTCTGCATCCTTGAACCGATAAAAATCAAAGTGATATAAGTCTAACCTAGAAACTGTGTAAAGTTCAACCAGTAAATATGTCGGGCTTTTGACTTTGCCGTGATAACCCAAGGCCTGCAGCAGGCCGCGCACCAGAGTGGTTTTGCCGCAACCCAGTTCACCGCACAAATAAATTTTCAATCCGGGCCGCAGCAGCGGTGCGAGACGCGCGCCCAGTGCCAGCGTGGCGCGCTCATCGGCAAGATGGCGTAGGATTTTCACTGGGTTATTATGGGAGTTATGTCTCAATCTGTAATCAATCATTCGCAGCCCGCTGAACTCGCCGCGGCCATCAAGTCGTGGGGAAAAACGCTCGGCTTCGGGCAAGTCGGCATCGCTGGTGTGGATTTGGGCGTTGCGGAACTGCGCCTGCTCGAATGGCTGGACCAGGGCCGGCACGGCGACATGGATTATATGGCAAA
>JBOIFQ010000021.1:0-9976 GCA_050741655.1 Burkholderiales bacterium
TATGTTTGACCCTTATTGCGAACACTTGCTGGTGCGCGACGGTGAAAGTAACGAGGTGGTGGGAACCTACCGTATTCTCAATAATACGCAGGCAAGCAAGACCGGCGGGTTTTATTCCGATGACGAATTCGATCTGAGCCGGCTCGATCCTTTGCGCGGCGGCATGGTCGAGGTGGGGCGCTCCTGCGTGCATCCGGCGTATCGCAACGGCGGAACCATTGCTCTCCTATGGCATGGCCTCGCGCTGTACATGGAACGCCACCGCTATCAGTATCTCATCGGCTGTGCCAGCATTCCCATGCATGACGGCGGCCATGTCGCGGCCAGTGTTTACAATAAAATCAAACAGGAGAGCTTGAGCCCGAACGAATACCGCGTGTTCCCGCACTGCGAATTGCCGATTGCAACGCTCAATAGCAATCTCGATGCGGCGGCGGCGCCGCTGCTCAAGGGTTATCTGCGGCTGGGCGCCTATGTGTGCGGCGCGCCGGCGTGGGATGCGGATTTCAACAGTGCCGATTTGCTGGTATTGCTGCCGATGTACCGAATCAACCCGCTTTACGCCAAACATTTGTTCAGAAAATAAGCGCTCCGGTTTTCCGTTCCGAAAAAAACCTCTCGCCTGGCGCGCCTTTTAAAAGCGCAAACACCGTGCTACAGTCTGCTGCGGGTTAAATCTTTCGGCAAACTTTATCTCTTTCATGCACGCGATTTCTGCGCGGTTTCTCGTTTTATTCCTGGCGCTGGTATTCGGCTCGGCTCATGCCGGAGACGTACGGCGCATTGCCGACGCCAGCGGGCGCGAGATCGCGCTGCCGGCAGAAATCAAAAGAGTGTATGCCGCGGGACCGCCTGCCTCGGTGTTTGTATTTGCCATCGCGCCGGAAAAACTCATAGGCTGGACACGCGCAATGCGTCCCGACGAGGCGGCATTCCTGCCGCCGCAATATGCGAATCTGCCTGAACTCGGACGGCTCACCGGCCGCGGCAACACGGCCAATGTCGAAGTGGTGCTGGCGGCAAAACCCGATCTCATCGTGGATGCGGGCTCCACCGCACCGTCTTTTGTTTCATTGGCGCAGAGAGTCGAAACCCAAACCGGCATTCCTTATCTTTTGTTCGACGGCAGGTTTTCCGAAACCGCGCGCACTTTCCGCTTGCTGGGTGCGGCGCTGAATGAGGCCGCACGCGGCGAAATGCTCGCCGCTTATGTGGAAAACACGCTCAGCGTCATTCGTGAAAAAATCGCGCGCGCTCCGGCCGGAAAAAAACCGCGAGTTTATTACGCGCGCGGTGCGAACGGCTTGACCACTGCGCTGCAAGGCTCGATCAACGTGGAAGCGCTGGAACTGCTCGCTGCGGTCAACGTCGCGGGCAAGAGCGAGGTATCGGGCGGATTGACGCCGGTATCCTTCGAACAGGTGCTGGCGTGGAATCCTGATGTCATCGTCACCACCGACGAGGTGTTCTACTACCATACCGCGCGCCAGGATGCGCGCTGGGCGAATTTGCCGGCGGTGAAAGCGCGGCGCATTTATCTTTCGCCGCGCCTGCCCTTCGGATGGTTCGATTTTCCGCCCGGCCCCAACCGTCTGATTGGCGTGCTGTGGTTCGCGCATATTCTGTATCCGGATCTTTTCAGGGACAGTTTGCCGGCCGCGGTGAAAAAATTCTACACCCTGTTTTATCACCGCGAACCGGCTGACGCCGAAGTAGACGCGCTGCTCAACCCCAAAGACGCGCCATGATGGCGGCGACGGCACGCGGCTACGCCTGGCTTTATGGCATCGCGTTTGCCCTGATCCTGATGTTGGCGGCGCTGGCGTTCTGGCTCGGCAAATTTCCAGTCTCTGCGGGTGATGTGCTGGCCGCACTGGCGGCAAAGCTGTTCGGCTTTTCCGTACCATTACCGGAAAATGTTGAAGCGGTAATCTGGCAGGTGCGCGCGCCGCGCATTGCCGCCGCGTTGCTGGTCGGCGCGGGGCTGGCCGCCGCCGGTTCTTCGTATCAAAGCATGTTCAAGAACCCGTTGGTCTCGCCAGATATCCTTGGAGTATCCTCCGGCGCCGCGCTGGGTGCGGTGCTGGGAATTTTCCTCTCAAAAAATATAATCATAATTCAGCTATTCGCGTTCGCGGGCGGGCTCGTTGCGGTGGGTCTGGTTTATCTTATCGGTTCTTCGCTGCGTGGGCATGATGCGCTGCTCACGCTGATTTTGACCGGTGTCGTCATCGGCACATTGTTGGGAAGCTTCATTGCGCTGCTTAAATATCTCGCCGATCCTTACAATCAGCTGCCGGCCATCACGTTCTGGCTGATGGGCAGTCTCGCCGCCATCGCGCCGGCCGATCTTGCGCTCGCCGCGCCGCTTATCGTATTGGGCTTGGTGCCTTTGTATTTATTGCGCTGGCGCATCAATCTGCTCGCGCTTTCCGAAGACGAAGCGCGCGCGCTCGGCATCAATGTCGGGCTCTTGCGTTGCATCGTTATTATCGCCGCCACGCTGATGACGGCGGTGAGCGTCGCCATTTCCGGCATCATCGGCTGGATCGGACTATTGATGCCGCATATCGCGCGCATGCTGGTAGGGCCCGATTTCGCCAAGGCGATGCCGATGTCGCTGCTGCTGGGCGCGGCGTTCATGCTGGGCGTGGACACGCTCGCGCGCACCGCGGCGAATATAGAAATTCCTCCCGGTGTGCTCACCGCGCTCATCGGCACCCCGTTTTTCGTGTGGATATTGTCCACCGCGCGGCGGGGATGGCGCTGATGCAGCTTTGCGCTGAAAACCTGAGTTACGGTTATGCGCAGCGCACCATAGGCGAGGGACTGAGTTTTTCGCTCGACGCCGGCGAAGCGCTGTGCGTACTTGGCCCCAACGGCAGCGGCAAGACCACGTTGTTCCGCACGCTATTGGGCCTGCTGCGGGCAAAAGCGGGAAGCATTCTGCTCGATGGCAAGCAGCTTGCTTATTGGCCGCGCCCCGAACTCGCGCAGGCGCTGGCTTATGTGCCGCAGGCGCACGAGGGCGTATTTGCTTTCACGGTGGAAGAAATCGTGTTGATGGGGCGCACCGCGCACCTGGGATTATTCGCCAGCCCCTCGGCAGCGGATCGCGAAAAAGCGCAGGCGGCGATTGCGCAATTGGGGCTGGAACATCTGACGCACAATATCTACACCCGCATCAGCGGCGGCGAGCGCCAGCTCACGCTGATTGCGCGCGCCCTGGCGCAAGGCGCGCGCTTGATGGTGCTGGATGAACCCACCGCCAGTCTCGATTTCGGCAACCGCGCGCGCGTGCTGGAAATTCTGGCGCGCATCGCGGCCAGCGGCATCGGCGTGCTGTTCTCTACGCATCATCCCGACGAAGCTTTTGCCTGCGCGCAACGGGTAATGATGCTGCGTGAAGGGCGCATGATTGCGATGGGAAAACCCGGCGAAGTGATTAGCGCCGCGCATCTGGAAACTTTATACGGCGTGCCGGTGCAGGTGGTGGATGTGCCCGGCGGCCGTGCCTGTTTGCCGGTGATACGGCATTAGGTTTTTAAAACAGCTTAACGGTACACTTCTCTCCGATGGCCAATCGCGATCACAAGAACGATAATCTGCTTGTCTTGAATGTCGCAGATCAGCCGGTAATCACCGACGCGGTATTTCCAGAATATGGCTTTTTCGCCGCTTAGCGCCTCCCCTGTTCGCCGCGGGTTTTCATCGGTAGCGATGCGCTCTCGCAGAAAGCGCACGATCCGCTCTTTGGTAGGACGGTCTAGCTTGTCGAGCTCGCGCTTCGCCTTGCGGACAAATTCAACGCGCCAGGCCAAGCTCGCGCTCTACTTCTTCCAAGCTGACGCGCGGACCGGCCTCCTCCAGCCGTTTCAGGGCTAAAAGATAATCCGACCTGTCTTCCAGGTATTTTTTAATCGCCTCTCTGATGAAGTAAGCCTTCGGGCGGCCAGTTTGTTCAGAGAGCTTGTCGAGCTGGCTTTCAAGTTCGTTTTCAAGCCGAATGGTAAGCATTGGGTTTATCAAGCAGTCTTTGTATTACAAGTATATCAGACTATATAGGTGTTACTCTAGTTCACCTCTTTCTTGCCCTATTAATTTCCGGTCTGCATTTACATATTTAGGGAATACCGAAAACCATCATTAGTCGCAATACAATCAAGCCGAGCACAGTAATTACCGCTGCACATGACGTTAGGAATTGCTGAAACTGGCGCGCCCTACTGGATTCGAACCAGTGACCCTTGGCTTCGGAGGCCAATACTCTATCCACTGAGCTAAGGACGCGGATTGAATGGTATTTTTCTGCACGCACAGTTTAGCGTTTTCCCTTTCCAGCGTCTATGACAGGCAGGGGATTCCCGCTATAATTACCGCTTTTTCAGACAGGCAATTCTCATGAGCGAAGAGCACACTTCGGCGATCCAGACCCCGAAACAGCTGATTGCTGTGGTACTCGCTGCTTTCCTGGTCCCCGTCATCACCATCATTTTCATCTCGCAATTGGTGGTGGGAAGTTTTGGCAGCGCGGATAAAAGCGATCCGGCGATGGCGCCGGAAGCGGTGGCCAAACGCCTGAAGCCGGTCGGCGAAGTGGCGATGGTGGACATGGCCAGCAGCGGCGACGCCAAAGTCGAGAGAAGCGGTGAAGAAGTGGTCAAAGCGGTATGCGCCGCCTGTCATGCCAGCGGCGCGCTGAATGCGCCGAAAACCGGCGATAAGCTAGCCTGGATCACACGCGCCAAAGCCGGCGAAACCGTGCTGGTGAAAAACGCCATCAACGGCATCCGTCAGATGCCGGCACGCGGCGGCAATCCCGGGCTGAGTGATAATGAAGTGGCGAACGCGGTGGCCTATATGGCCACTCAATCCGGGGTCAAATTCAAGGCCGCAGGGAAAAAGTAAATTTATTTCCAAATGATAAAAGCGCAGAATAAAATCTGCGCTTTTTTATTCCGTAAATTCCAATGGCGACTTACGCAATCGGCGATATTCAGGGCTGTTTCAATGCGCTCACGCGCTTGCTCGACAAAACCGGTTTCGAACCTGAACGCGACACGCTGTGGTTTGTCGGCGATCTCGTCAACCGCGGGCCGGATTCGCTGGCGGTGCTGCGTTTCGTGAAAAGTTTGGAGCAACGCGCCATCGTGGTGCTCGGCAACCATGATTTGCATTTGCTGATGGTGGCCGAAGGCTACGCCAGAATGCACAAAAACGACACGCTGCAAGCCATACTCGATGCGCCCGACCGCGACGAGCTGCTTTATTGGCTGCGCTGCCAGCGCATGTTGCACGCCGCCAACGGCTATGTGATGGTGCATGCCGGGCTGTTGCCCTCCTGGACGGTGGAGCTGGCCTCGTCGCTGGCAGGCGAAGTGGAAAGCGCGTTGCGCGGCGGGAATTACCGCGCGCTGGCGGCGCGCATGTACGGCAACCAGCCGGCGCAATGGCGCGATGATTTAAGCGGCATCGACAGGCTGCGAGTGATTATCAACGCCATGACCCGGTTGCGCGTATGCACGGCGCAGGGCGTGATGGAATTTTCGCACAAAGGCAAAGCGCAAGATGCGCCGCCGGGATACCTGCCGTGGTTTGATGTGCCCGGGCGTGCCAGCCGCGACGCCGCGATTATTTGCGGACACTGGTCAGCGCCGGGCCTGGTGCTGCGCGATGATCTTCTGGCGCTGGATACGGGCTGCTTGTGGGGAGGAAGTCTGACTGCAGTGTGTCTGGAAAACCGCCGGATATTTCAGGTTTCCTGTGACGAACAGGAAGATTCAGGCAATTGGCAATAATGGTTTGCGCCGCGTGCGCAAGTTCGCGCCGGTTTTTGCCGTCCGCCGCAATCGGTTGCGCGAATGTCATTTCCGCAATCATTGCGCGCTGTTTAAGAATTTCCCCCATGGAATCCGCCAGGCTCATATCGCCCACATAAGCGGCGCCGGTGTTGATGGACCCGTCGGCATTTAAAAAACGCAGCGCCACCGGATAGATTTTTGCCTGCGCCATCACCGCCGGTTCGAGCAGCGAGGAATGAAAAGGCTGCAGATAGGTGCCGTCGGTGGTCGTACCTTCGGGAAAAACCGCGATGCAATCGCCGTCCTGCAGCGCCGCGCTGATAGTTTGATTGATGCGCGCGGTGTCGCGGCGTTTCGCGCGCTCGATAAACAAAGTGCCGACTTTTTCGCACAGCCAGCCGACGATGGGCCAGGCGCGCACTTCCGCCTTGGCGACAAAGCGCGCGGGATAGCGGGTGTAAAGCAGATAAATATCCAGCCAGGAAATATGATTGGCGACCAGCAGCGAATCGCGCGGAAAAGTCTTGGGTGGATCGCCTTTGACTATCAGCCGGATATTGAGAATCCGCAGCAGCAGCAGCGACCAATTGCATAAAAAAAGCGCTTGCGCCGCCTTGTCACGGCGCGCATAAAAAAAAGCCGCGAACCACACGGCTTGCAGGAGATGGGTGAGCAGCCGCGTAAAGCGGTAACAACGGACGAAAAAACCTGTCGGGCGCTTCATCCCTTGATTCTACGCGCCGCCCAAGCGCGCCCGGGGAATTTAATAATGCGCGACGCGCGAAACGCCGCCGCCTGAAATGATGCGCACCCGGTCTCCGATTCTGAATTCTTCATCGGCTTCCTGGGTGATGGCGATGGTATTGCCGCTGTCGAGTTTGACCACGATTTCCAGACCTGGCTTGCGGGTCAGGCCTTCCTCGGCAACCGAGCCGGCGATACCGCCCGCGACCGCGCCGATTATCGCCGCCACCGCGCTGCCTCTGCCGCCGCCCACGGTGCTGCCGGCGACACCGCCCACCGCGCCGCCTGCCAACGTGCCGATTGGGGTTTTGGTGCCTTCAATCGTCACTGCGCGCACGCTTTCCACCTTACCATTTCTGACATTTTGTTCCTGGCGCGCCTGGCCGCGCGAATAAGCGCCACCCGACTGGCTGGCCACACAGCCACCCAGCACTACGCTTGCAGCGAGCAGGACCAACAATAAAGATGAGTTTTTCATTCTGACCTCCGAATTTACCAGTTACTGGCTGCAAAGTGCCTGTGGTACAACGCTCCACTATCCGCCCGGCTGGTGGTTCTGGCCACGGAGCGATTTTGATCGCCCCATCCATGAACAAGCCGGGGACACACTGCCTTAACGCACGCAATCTCCGGGCGTTTACCTGCGGCGTGGAGAGCCGATCCCTGCGCACCCACTGTGACAGCCCGGGCTTTTACAAGTTTTGCCATTTCCTGAATTTTTTCCGGCTTTTCCTGCGCCAAGCGCGCGGTATATTTACCGTAATGTATTCAGCGTGCGCACGCCACGATTATGGAACAACCAGCGTAATGATATCACGCCGCCTGCGAGCGCTATTGCGATTGGTACGGGAGGTAAAAAAGAAAACGGACACCCGGTAAGGAGTGCCCGTTTTTGCTTAGCTGATTAGCCCTTAATTTGCTTGCAGGCTTTTTCATCCAGCGCCACAAAGCCCTGGCCCTTGCAGGCATTCTGGCCTTTGCATGCGCTCTTGGCGGTCTTGCAGTCGCTATGGCCCTTGCAAGAATTTACACCTTCACAGTGTACTTTGCCTTCGCCCGCAACAGCGGTGCCGAGTCCGGCGGTCATGAACATGCCGGCGGCAGCGGCGGCGAGAGCAATACCTGTGAGTTTTTTAACTGCGGTCATGGTTTAAATCTCCTGATAAATTACGGTTGGGATGGATTACAACTTGACAACTTAATCTCCCTGGCAGGTCTTATGCGAGTCTGCCTTATTTAATTTTTGAGCACTCGTCGGCGCCCATGAATACGAAGCCGTGACCCTTGCAGGAGTTTTGGCCTTTGCAACTACTGCTGGCGGTTTTGCAATCGCTCAAGCCCTTGCAGGCGTTGATGCCGGCGCACGCCACTTTGCCGGAAGAAGCGGGGCTGCTTTCGGTTGCACACCCGGCGACGAACACGCTGGCGGCGGCCGCTGCCAGGGCGATACCGGAAATTTTCTTGACTGTATTGTTCATGGTAAAACCTCCTTAAGGATTGAAATTGAATACCGGAATCGCGGCCTTGGTTTGGCCTTATTGCATACGGCCGGTTCCCGTACTCTCCTTTACAGCCCTGATACGTAATACATAGGAAACTGGATGTAACCTCTGATAGGGCTTCCCAGACCACCTTTGGTCGCGTAACAGTGCTCTACCTTACATTATAGAATCTTTGAAACACTTGAGCTTTCAGGCAAACAACACCAGCGCCCAGACCAGGGGGACGTTAATCAGGCTGATGAAGACGGCCGCGCTGGCAAAATCCTTGGCGCGCTTGGCCAGCGGATGCAGCTCGAGGGAAATGCGGTCTACCGTCGCTTCGAGGGCGGAATTGACAAGCTCGACAATCAAGACCAAAAGCACACTGGCGAGCATCAGCGCATGGCCAGTGCCGCTGGCTGGAAGCCATAATCCTAGCGGCATTAAAACCGCCGCCAGCAGTACTTCCTGACGGAAAGCGGTTTCATTCCGGAATGCCGCAATCAAACCGTCGCGCGAATATAAAAATGCGTTCCAGATGCGCCGCCAGCCGGTTTTGCTTTTATGGCCGGCCATTAATGCTGGACCGGCAGCCAGGTCAGCGTGCCGGCTTTCATGTCCGGCACCAGAATGAATTTCTCGCTGGAATCAAGAGTGATATCCGCCGCCGATACGAAATTTTGCTGATATAGGACCGGCTTGGAATTTTTCTGTCTGGGATTGAAACTCCATACCCTGCCGCCTTTCCAGTCGCTGATGTAGAGCACGCCCGCCTTGTCACGCGCCAAGCCATCGCCACCGCCAAAACCGCCGGCAAGCCTGGTTAATTTCAGCGTGCGCAAATCCAGCCGGTTCAATTCACCGTTCAAAAAATCCAGCACCAGCAGCGCGCTGTCGCCTTCCATCAGCAGTCCATTCGGGGCCTTGATGCGCTTGTCCGCGCCTTCCAGAATCACCAGCGTCACTTTGCGCTGGGGAGTGATTTTGAAAATCACGCCGCCACCTTTTTCCAAATCGCCGGTGTCGGACACATACAGATTCCCCTTGCTGTCGAACACCAAGTCATTCAGGAACTGCGGCTTTTCCGGAAAATCGCTTTTTCTGACCCACTCTACGGCGTTGCCCCTGGCGTCAATTTTCCAGATGCGGGTTTTGTCGGCGGCGTAGAGTTCGCCTTTCCATTGCGCCAGGCCCTTGGGATCGTCCAGGCCCTTGGCGAAAATTTCCAGCTTGCCGTCCTTGCCGATAACCGCGAGCGAACCATCGCCATCCTTGTCGAATGCGCCGATTTGCGAAACATAAATCCGGCCATCGGAGCCGGCCAGCGCCGATTCCGGATTCTTGAGACCGCTCAGCACGCGCAAATCCCCTGCCTGCGCGCAAGCGGCGGACACGCCCAAAACAATCAGTGCCAGTTTCTGGCCAAATATTTTCACGTTACTTCAGCGCTTTCAGCGCTGCATCGTAATTCGGCTCGTTCTTGATTTCGGGCACCAGTTCCGAATGCAGCACTTTATCGTTGCCGTCCAGCACCACCACCGCGCGTGCGGTCACGCCGCCCAGCGGCGAATCGGTAATCGCCACGCCATAATTTTTCATGAATTCGGCGCCGCGCATGGTGGAAAGCGTGACCACGTTATTTAACCCCTCGGCGCCGCAGAAGCGTGCTTGCGCGAACGGCAGGTCGGCGGAAATCACCAATACCACGGTGTTGTTCAACTGACTCGCTTCCTGGTTGAAACGGCGCGTGGATTTCTGGCAGGTCGGTGTATCCAGGCTAGGCACGATATTCAGTACCTTGCGTTTGCCGGCAAAATCCTTGAGCCCGACATCCTTGAGGTCTTTGTTCACCAGTTTGAAATCCGGGGCTTTTTGCCCCGGCGCGGGCAGGGTGCCGGCGACGCTGACGGGATTACCTGCGAGTGTCACTTTTGCCATTATTTATTCTCC
>JBOIFQ010000022.1:0-3340 GCA_050741655.1 Burkholderiales bacterium
AACGAACGAATGGTGCGTCCTGCCTCCAGAGCCGCACTGATGTATCAGATGGGACTTCCGTTGATGATAAGAGCTAATCCTTTCAACGAATGAGTGTCCGGCTTCAGATGCTCGCCATTCCCAACCCGGCGGCCGCTTACTTTTACGTTAGGCGTCATAAGCGCCAATCCGTACTCTTGTACCGCAAAGGAGAAATTTGAACAATTTAATCAATCTAACGGTACCGGAGTCGAATTCTTTTTTATCGAGCAAACAGCCTTTATTCCCATTCAATAGTCGCCGGCGGCTTGCCGGAAATGTCATACACCACGCGATTAATGCCGCGCACTTCATTGATGATGCGATTGGAGATTTTGGAAAGCAGCGCGTGCGGCAGCTCCGCCCATTGCGCGGTCATGAAATCCTGGGTGGTGACAGCGCGTAAGACAACGACGTATTCATAAGTCCTGCCATCGCCCATCACGCCTACCGATTTCACCGGCAGGAATACAGCGAACGCCTGCGCGGTGGCTTCGTACCAATTCTTAGGACTGTTCTGACCCCCACCCTGGCCCTCCCCCCGTGATGGGGAGGAAATATTAGTGGTGTTCTGATCCCCACCCTTGTCCTCCCCTTGTGGTGAGGAGAGAATGTAAGGTGTCGCGCGCAACTCTTCGATGAAAATCGCGTCTGCGCGGCGCAGCAAACCGGCATATTCCTTTTTCACTGCGCCGAGTATGCGCACCCCCAGTCCCGGGCCGGGGAAAGGATGGCGGTAAACCATTTCGCGCGGCAGTCCCAAAGCCAGTCCCAGCTCGCGCACTTCATCCTTGAACAATTCGCGCAACGGTTCGAGCAACTTCAGATGCAGCGTCTTGGGCAAGCCGCCGACGTTGTGGTGCGACTTGATGGTATGCGCTTTTTTGGTTTTTGCGCCGGCGGATTCGATCACGTCGGGGTAAATCGTGCCCTGCGCCAGCCATTTCGCTTGCTTGAGCTTTTTCGCTTCGCGCTGGAATACCTTGATAAATTCCTTGCCGATGATTTTGCGCTTGCGTTCCGGGTCGGTCACGCCGCGCAGTTTTTTCAGGAATTGCGCAGCCGCATCAACGTGGATCACCTTCACCCCCAGATTGCGGGCAAAAGTATCCATCACTTGCTGCGCTTCATCGAGCCGCAGCAAACCGTTATCCACGAACACGCAAGTCAGTTGCTTGCCGATGGCCTTATGCAGCAGCGCAGCGGCGACTGCTGAATCCACCCCGCCGGATAATCCCAACAGCACTTCTTCCCTGCCCGCCTGCGCGCGGATTCTGGCAACTGCCTCTTCCACGTAATCAGGCATGCTCCAGTCGCGCCCCAAGCCGCATATATCATGCACGAAGCGTTCGATAATGCGTTTGCCTTGTTTCGTATGGGTAACTTCGGGATGGAATTGCAGGCCGTAGAATTTGCGCTTTTCGTCGGCCATGCCGGCAATGGCACAGGCCGGATTGCTGGCGATGATTTTGAATTGCGACGGCTGACGATTGTCCTTGTCGCCGTTGCTCTTCCAGACATCGAGCAGGCCATGCCCTTCGCCGTTGACGCGGTCCTGAATGTCTTTGAGCAGAGCGGAATGGCCATGCGCCCTGACTTCCGCGTAGCCAAATTCGCGGACTAATCCGTTTTCCACGTCGCCGCCCAACTGCGCCGCCATGGTTTGCATGCCGTAACAAATGCCGAGCACTGGCACGCCGAGTTGAAACACCGCTTGCGGCGCGCGCGGAGTGCCGCCCTTTGTGACCGAAGCTGGCCCGCCGGAAAGAATCACACCGCGCGGATTGAATTCGCGTATGAATTTTTCACCGACATCGTAAGGATGCAATTCGCAATACACCTGCGCTTCACGCACGCGGCGCGCGATGAGCTGCGTATATTGAGAACCGAAATCGAGAATGAGGATTTTTGCGTGCTGCATGGTTAAGCGAGGAGCAAGGCGCGAGACATGAGAGACACCTGGGGAGAAAACTTGTTTTGCTCCTCACCCCTCACTCTTCACTCCTCACTCGACTCTATAATTCGGCGCTTCCTTGGTGATCTGCACGTCGTGCACATGCGACTCGCGTACGCCCGCCGAAGTGATTTCGACGAACTGCGCCTTGGTGCGCATTTCGTTGACAGTGCGGCAGCCCAGATAACCCATGCTGGCACGCAGACCACCGGTGAGCTGCTGCAGCACCGCCACCACACTGCCTTTATAAGGCACGCGGCCCTCCACGCCTTCGGGCACCAGCTTGTCGGCGTTCATTTCCGGCTCCTGGAAATAGCGGTCGGCCGCGCCTTGCTGCATGGCGCCGAGTGAACCCATGCCGCGATAGGATTTATAGGAGCGCCCCTGAAACAATTCGATTTCGCCCGGCGCTTCCTCGGTGCCAGCGAATAAACCGCCCAGCATCACCGCATGCGCGCCGGCCGCAACCGCCTTGGCGATGTCGCCCGAATAACGCACGCCGCCATCGGCGATGACGGGAATGCCGGCGCTTTTCAGCGCTTCCGCCACGTCATGAATCGCGGTAATTTGCGGCACGCCCACGCCGGCGACTACGCGCGTGGTGCAAATCGAACCGGGGCCGATGCCGACTTTCACCGCATCGGCGCCATGATCCACCATGGCTTTTGCCGCTTCGGCGGTGGCGATGTTGCCGCCGATAACCTGCGTCCTGGGAAATTTTTTCTTCACCCACTTCACGCGGTCGAGCACGCCCTGCGCATGACCGTGAGCGGTATCCACCACAATCACGTCGGCGCCCGCCTCGACCAGATTTTCGACACGCTCTTCGGTGTCTTCGCCTACTCCCACCGCCGCGCCCACGCGCAGCCGGCCCAGCTCATCCTTGCAAGCCTGCGGATGCTCGCTGGATTTGAGAATATCCTTGACGGTAATCAGCCCGCGCAACTCAAAACGGTCGTTCACCACCAGCACCCGCTCCAGGCGATGCTTGTGCATGAGCTTGAGTGCTTCCTCGCGGCTCGCGCCTTCCTTCACCGTAATCAGCCGCTCACGCGGTGTCATGATGTTCTTAATCGGCTGTTCGAGTTTGGTTTCAAAACGCAAATCGCGGTTGGTAACGATGCCCACCACTTTTGAGCCTTCCACCACCGGCAGACCGGAAATCTTATGCTGCTGCGTGAGTTTCATCACCTCGCCCACTTTCATATCCGGCGAAATGGTGATCGGGTCTTTTACCACGCCGCTTTCAAAGCGCTTGACCTTGGCTACTTGAGCCGCTTGCTCCCTGGGCGGCATGTTCTTGTGCACCATGCCGATGCCGCCTTCCTGCGCCACGGCAATCGCCAGCCGCGCTTCGGTCACGGTATC
>JBOIFQ010000023.1:0-5413 GCA_050741655.1 Burkholderiales bacterium
ATGAACGACTCCATACCAACTGTGACAAAGGCTCCTGCCCCGAAAGCAATAAGCCAACCAAAATAGCCGAGCATGCGGACTACGCTCTTCAAGTGGGGGTGTAAATGTATGCGCATTAAGACCAGCGAGATTATGTATACGAACACACCGAACAAGACGGAAAGCAGCAAGGAAGAAACCCACGGCGACTGAATATCTGCCATGTGGCTCCTCACGTAAATCGATTGGATTAGCTCGCGCATGCCACCTAACTAAAAATTTGTACCACAATTAGTGTCTAATCTAGCGAAGTTTGCCTTTTGCCGCGTCATCCTGCAAGCAATTCAAGCCTACCGATTCAGCAATTGCCTTGCGGCGTCTATGACTTCGCTTGCTGTAAGGCCAACCGGCCCGATGCCACTGGCAACGCAAGCGTCCGCCGCCGCGCCATGCAGGTAAACCGCCAGCAGCATGGCATCGTGCGCATTCATGCCTTGCGCAAGCAGTGCCGCAATCATTCCCGTCAGCACATCGCCCATTCCGGCGCTCGCCATTCCCGGGTTGCCGGTTGAATTGATGTGCCAGGTTCCATCGGGTTCAGCGCAAATACTGCCCGCGCCTTTTAAAACAGTATGGCAGTTAAAGCGTTTGGTGAGTGCAAGCGCGGCCGCAATGCGGTCATGCTGAATTTCGTTGGTGTTGGTTTTGAGCAAGCGCGCCGCTTCGGCGGGGTGAGGCGTGAGTATCGTCGCAGGTTTGCGGTTTTTGAGTAATTGCTGAAATGCTTCGTTCGCACCTATCAGATTCAGCGCATCGGCGTCGAGCACCAGGGGAAGTTGGCTTCGCAGCGCCATTTCGAGAAATTGTTTCGCTGCTTTGCCTTGGCCCAGCCCGGGTCCGACAGCGAGGCAATTCAAGTCGAGCGCGAATAATTCCTGCGGAGCGCGCAGCATGAGTTCCGGTTGCACACAATCCACCGCGAGCGCATTTTCAGCAAGTAGCGCGACATAGGTTCTTCCTGCGCCCAGCTTCAAAGCAGCGCGGCCTGCGAGCAAAGCCGCGCCGATCATGCCATCCACACCGCCGATGATTCCCACATTGCCGAATAATCCTTTGTGGCTGTTGCGCGGGCGCGGTTTGAGTTGCGGGCAGTTAATTTGCGTCAACAGCCAGCCTTGAGGTTTTAGCAAAGCGGCGGCATGGATATCCAGTGTGCGCAAATGAATCTTGCCGCTGCAATCCACGCCATCGTGAGTAAGCAGGCCGGGTTTGAGTGCGATGAAAGTCACGGTGTGAGTGGCGCGCACCGCCTTGCCCAGGATGCAGCCGGTATCGGCATCGAGGCCGCTGGGAATATCAAGCGCGAGCACGGGAACACTCATGTTGTTGATGCGCTCAATCCACGCGGCGTATTTACCGGTGAGATTGCGTGTCAGGCCTATGCCGAACAGACCATCCACCACCAGATCGTATTTGTTTTTCGGAATTTGCTTATGCAGCGTGCCACCGGTGGCTTGCCATAGTTTTAAAGCGCGGGCGGCATCGCCGGGGATTTTTTTGGCGTCGCCGGTGAATACAACGTCCACCTTGAACCACCATTGCTTGAGATGGCGGGCCAGCACGAAAGCATCGCCGCCGTTGTTGCCCGGACCGGCGAATACCAATATCGAGGTGCCGGTGGTTCCCAGAAGCTCGCGCGCGAGTTCGGCGGCGGCGAGACCTGCCACTTCCATAAGCTGCGTTGTGCGCATCCGCTCTTCGATTTTGCGAATGTCGCGGGTCAAGTAAACAGGCTGAGGCGCGGAATCGGTCATTTTTTGCGTCAGGGTTAAAGCCGGGCACGTGCATAGTTTAGCTGTAAAGCCGAGTAGGGTATAATTTGGTTTTACGGAGCCTATCCGCGACTCATGCCTCGACTCCTCAAGCTGCGCGGGCGCAACGCCCTCTCTGATTTCCGTCTCTACAAACTCAAATCCACTCTGCAAGTCTCGCTGCCCCCAGTCACGCAAGTGCACGCCGAGTTCTGGCATTTCATTGCTGTTTCCAGGGAGTTGAGCGTAGCCGAAGACGGCGTGCTGCGGAGCATACTCAGTTACGGAACGGCGGGGCAGAACCGCGAACCGCGCGGCGAATTGCTGTTGGTGGTGCCGCGCATCGGCACGGTGTCGCCGTGGTCGTCCAAAGCGACCGACATCGCGCGCCATTGCGGTTTGGAAATGGTGGAGCGCATCGAACGTGGAGTGGCGTATTACTTCGAGAGCCGCAATGTGCTTTCGGATCAGGAAAAACAATTGCTGCCGCCGCTGATTCACGACCGCATGACCGAATCGGTTTTGGGTTCTTTGGACGAAACCGAAAAACTGTTCCGGCATTTCGCGCCCGCGCCGCTCACCAGCGTGGATATTATGAGTGCGGGCAAAGCCGCGCTCACGCGCGCCAATCAGGAAATGGGGCTGGCGCTTTCCGACGATGAAATTATTTATCTGCTGGAAAATTTCCGCAAACTCGGGCGCAATCCCACCGATGTCGAGCTGATGATGTTCGCGCAGGCTAATTCCGAACATTGCCGCCACAAGATTTTCAACGCCGATTGGGTGATAGACGGGGTTAAACAGCCGCGCTCGCTGTTTGCCATGATTAAGAACACGCATCAGCAGCATCCGCAAAACACGCTGGTGGCGTATACGGATAATGCGTCGGTGATCGCGGGCGCGGAGATCGAGCGCTTTTATCCCGCGCAGGGCGCATACCGCTACGCGCAGGAAACCACGCACATCCTGATGAAAGTGGAAACGCATAACCATCCGACCGCGATTGCGCCATTTCCCGGCGCGGCGACCGGCGCGGGCGGCGAAATTCGCGATGAAGGCGCGACCGGGCGCGGCGCGAAGCCGAAGGCCGGGTTGACCGGGTTCTCGGTTTCCAATCTCAACATTCCTGATTTCAAACAGCCATGGGAAAGTGATTACGGTAAACCTTCGCGCATCGCTTCGGCTTTGCAAATCATGCTGGAAGGGCCGGTGGGCGGCGCGTCGTTCAACAATGAATTCGGCCGCCCCAATCTGTGCGGTTATTTCCGCACTTACGAGCAGGAAGCCGCGGGCGAGGTGCGCGGTTATCACAAACCCATCATGATTGCCGGCGGACTGGGAAACATTTCCGAACGGCATACGCACAAGCAAAAATTTTCGCACGGCGCGCTACTGATTCAATTGGGCGGACCAGGCATGCTGATCGGATTGGGCGGTGGCGCGGCATCGAGCATGGACACCGGTTTCAATGTGGAAAATCTGGATTTCGATTCGGTGCAGCGCGGCAACGCCGAAATGCAGCGGCGCGCGCAGGAAGTGATAGATCGCTGCTGGGCGCTGGGCGCGGACAATCCGATTCTTTCCATACACGATGTGGGCGCGGGCGGATTATCCAACGCCGTGCCGGAATTGGTGCATGGCGCGGATTGCGGCGGGCGCATCCAATTGCGTGAAATTCCCAGTGAAGAACCGGGCATGTCGCCGCTGCAAGTGTGGTGCAACGAAGCGCAAGAGCGCTACGTGCTCGCGATAGATGGACAGCATGCCGGTTTATTCGAGGGAATATGCAAGCGCGAACGCTGTCCGTTTGCGGTTATAGGCGCGGCGAGCCGCGAAGCACAGTTGCGAGTGGAAGACAAGGTTTTTAACAACCATCCGGTGGACATGTCTTTGGAAGTTTTGCTCGGCAAGCCGCCGAAAATGACGCGCGAGGTTGCGCATTGCGCGAAAAAATTATCAGCGTTCGGCATTGGCAATCTGGATTTGGTTGAAGCAGCTTATCGCGTGCTGCGCCTGCCGTCAGTTGCGGATAAAACTTTTCTCATCACTATCGGCGACCGCAGCGTGGGCGGGTTATGCGCGCGCGATCAAATGGTGGGGCCGTGGCAGATTCCAGTGGCCGATGTCGCGGTGACGGCAATGGGATTTAAAACTTACCGGGGTGAAGCCTTCGCCATGGGCGAGCGCGCGCCGCTCGCGCTGCTGGATGCATGTGCATCGGCGCGCATGGCGGTGGCCGAAGCTCTGACCAACATCGCCGCCGCGCCCATCGCAAACCTGAACGAGGTAAAACTTTCCTGCAACTGGATGGCGGCGGCCGGGCATGCGGGCGAAGATGCCGCGCTTTACGACGCGGCGCGGGCGGTGGGCATGGAGCTATGCCCGCAGCTTGGCATCAGCATTCCAGTGGGCAAGGATTCGCTGTCGATGAAGGCGGTATGGGAGGATAACGGCAAAAGAAAAGAAGTGATCGCGCCGCTGTCGTTGATTGTTTCCGCGTTCGCCCCGGTTTCCGACGTGAGGAATGTGCTCATTCCGCAACTGCGCACCGATTGCGGCGACACCGAGTTAATTTTGATTGATCTGGGCAAAGGAAAAAACCGACTCGGCGGCTCGGCACTGGCGCAGGTTTACCGGCAGACCGGACGCGATGCACCGGACGTGGATGATGCGCGCGAATTGAAAAGCTTTTTCGAAGCGGTGCAAGAACTCAATCGCGAACAAAAGATTCTGGCGTATCACGATCGTTCCGATGGCGGCTTGTTCGTCACCTTGTGCGAAATGATGTTCGCCGGACATGTAGGCGTGACGGTCAATCTGGATGCTCTATGCTACGACCCGCTATGCAACGACATAGAAGGACAGGAGCGCGCGCCGGAAGTTCTGCTGCCCGCGCGCTTCAGGGAACGCATCATGCAGGCGCTGTTCAACGAAGAATTGGGCGCGGTGATTCAGATCAAAGCCGAACAGCGCAAAAGCGTGCTGCAAGCTTTTTCTCAAATCGGTTTGCACGCCCATCTCATCGGCAGCCTTAATCAAAAAGATGAACTGCGATTTATGCGCAATGCCAAAACGGTTTTTGCCGAGCCGCGCATCAAACTGCAGCGCGCATGGTCGGAAACCACTTACCACTTGCAAAAGCTGCGCGATAATCCCGAAGCCGCGCAGCAGGAATACGACCGCATACTGGATGACAAGGATGCGGGATTGCACGCACAGCTTTCATTTGATGCAAACCAGGACATCGCCGCGCCCTATATCGCCAAAGGCGCGCGGCCGCGCATGGCGATTCTGCGCGAGCAGGGTGTCAATGGGCAGATCGAAATGGCGGCGGCTTTTGACCGCGCCGGATTTGCGGCGATGGATGTGCATATGAGCGATATCATCGCGGGACGCGTCTCGCTCAAGGACTTCAAGGGATATGCCGCTTGCGGCGGATTTTCCTACGGCGATGTACTGGGCGCGGGAGAAGGCTGGGCCAAATCCATACTGTTCAATTCGCGCGCACGCGATGAATTCGCCGCGTTTTTCGCGCGCAGCGACAGCTTCGCGCTCGGCGTATGCAATGGCTGCCAGATGATGAGCAATTTGCGCGAACTGATTCCCGGCGCGGAGTCCTGGCC
>JBOIFQ010000024.1:0-2425 GCA_050741655.1 Burkholderiales bacterium
GCGCCATACCGAAAGCATCATCGGCGAAATCCTGCGCGTGGGGCGCGAAGGCATCGTTACGTTTCCCAACTTCGGTTACTGGCGTGCGCGCTTGCAGGTGCTGGGCGGACACATGCCGGTGTCGAAAAACCTGCCGTACCAGTGGTACGACACGCCCAACGTGCATCTTTGCACACTGCATGATTTCGAGGAATTTTGCGCGCAGCACGGGGTGCGGATTGTGCAGCGCCTGGTCATCAGCAACGACAGAATCGTCACGCTGCTGCCGAACCTGCTTGGCAGTCTCGCCGTCTATCGTTTTGAGAAAAATAATAAATAATGCCGCCTCTCAGGCGTATTTCTCAATCGCGGGAATTTGATTGCGTAACCGCCACAACAACAAAAGTCCGGGCAGCGAAGCGAGAAAAGTCACCAGGAAAAAATTCGCCCAACCCAGGTGAATGACCAGTTCTCCGGTGAGCGGCCCGAACAGCACGCGCCCCAGCGATGCCAGCGCGGACAGCAGTGCGTACTGCGTGGCGCTGAAACTGTGATTGCACAAACTCATGATGAGCGCGATAAACGCCGCGGTGCCCATGCCGCTGGTGAAATTTTCGAATCCCACCGCGAACACCAGCCAGCCGTAGCTCTTCCCCGCCCAGGCGAGAAACATGAAGGACAGATTGGAAATCGCCTGCAACCAGCCGAACCACATCAGCGCGCGGTACAGATTCATGCGCGTGAGCAGCACTCCGCCGGCGAGCGCGCCCAGCAGCAGCGCGGCCAACCCCAAGCCTTTGTTGATCACGCCCACATCGGTGGGAGTGAAACCCACGCCGCGAATCAGAAACGCGGTGGTCAGCGTCGCCGCCAGCGCGTCGCCGAATTTGTAAAGAATAATCAGCAGCAGCAACAGCAAGGCATTTTTGCGCGTGAAAAAATCCTTAAGCGGTTCCAGCACCGCCGCTTGCAGCGTGCGCGGCGCGGCGGCGGGCGTTTGCGGCTCGGGCGCGAGCAGCGAAGTCAGCAGACCTGCGCCCATCAGCAGCGCCATTAAAAAATAAGCGCTCTTCCAGCCGATTTGATCGGCGAGTATCAGCGCCAATCCGCCCGAAACCAGAATCGCGATGCGATAGCCCAGCACGCCGGCCGCCGCGCCCAGGCCGCGCTCGGCGGGTAACAGCAAATCGGTACGATAGGCATCCACCACGATGTCCTGCGAAGCGGAAACAAATGCTACGCCCAACGCGAGACAGCCTAAAAGCAGCAATGAATCGTTGGGCGAAGTCAGTCCCATGCCGATGATGCCGAGGAATAATCCGAATTGCGTCGCCAGCATCCAGCCGCGCCGCCGTCCCAACCATGGGGGGACATAGCGATCCATCAGCGGCGACCATAAAAATTTCAGCAGATACGGCACGCCGATCCAGGAAAACCAGGCGATGGTCTGGATCTCGATATTGGAAACCGTGAGCCAGGCTTGCAGCGTGCTGCTGGTGAGCGCCAGCGGCAGGCCCGAGGAAAATCCCAACAGCAGCACCACCGCGATGCGCCGGCTGCGGAAAATTTCAAGATAGGGATTTACCGGGCGTGGGTTCAAGATTGGAGGTCGTAGTCTATGATCAGCGGCGCATGGTCGGAAAAACGCCGCTCTTTATATATTGAGACCTTCTTTGCCAAAGCGGCGATACCGGGCGTGGCGATCTGGTAGTCAATACGCCAGCCTACGTTCTTGGTCCAGGCCTGGCCGCGGTTCGACCACCAGGTGTATTGCTCGGGGCGCGAATCCACGCGCCGGAATACGTCCACCCAGCCCAGTTCATCGAACACCTGCGTGAGCCAGGCGCGTTCCTCGGGCAGAAAGCCGGAATTTTTCCGGTTGCCGCGCCAGTTTTTCAAATCAATTTCCCGGTGCGCAATGTTCCAGTCGCCGCACAGAATAAATTCCCTGCCGCTTTTCGCCAGCTTTCGCAAATGCGGGAAAAATCTCTGCATGAAACTGAATTTCACCTGCTGGCGCTCTTCCGAGCTGGAGCCGGAAGGCTGATAAACCGACACCACGCTTAAGCGCCCAAAATCGCATTGCAGATAACGTCCTTCCGCATCGATGTCAGGAATGCCCAGCCCGGTGATTACCCGGTCCGGTTGGCGCTTGCAATAAAGGCCCACCCCACTGTAGCCTTTCTTGTCCGCATATTGAAAAAAACCAAGATAGCGGGGCGATGACTCGTTAGCGCCATTGGCGCCCGTTTGCGGGAATCGCCCCACGCCCTTCGTTTCCCGCTTTTGAAACCTGGATCCTGGTTCACGAAGGGCGTTGGGAGAGAGAAGTTGTGGTGCCATATCCGCTGCTTGCGCTTTCACTTCCTGCACGCACACCACATCGGCGCGCGTTTTGGTGAGCCATGCGAAAAAACCCTTGTTCGCCGCCGAGCGGATGCCGTTG
>JBOIFQ010000025.1:0-1770 GCA_050741655.1 Burkholderiales bacterium
AATCACGGCTGAAATGCAAGCCACGGCTTTCATGCCGCAGGCGCGCGCATTGCACGATCAAATCCGCGGTCATGACCAGATTGCGCAGCTCCAAGAGATCGTTGGTGACGCGAAAATTGGCGTAATACTCGTTGATTTCCTCATGCAGCAGCCGGATGCGGTGCTGCGCGCGCTCCAGGCGTTTGGTTGTGCGCACGATGCCCACGTAGTCCCACATGAAGCGCCGCAGCTCATCCCAGTTGTGCGAAATCACGATTTCCTCGTCGGCATCGGTGACGCGGCTTTCATCCCATGCGGGCAGGGTGACGGGTTTGCCCGCCGGTTGCTCAAGAATATCCTGCGCCGCCGCGCGGCCGAACACCAAGCACTCCAGCAGGGAATTGCTCGCCAGCCGGTTGGCGCCATGCAGGCCGGTATGCCCGGTTTCGCCCACGGCGTATAAACCCGGAATATCCGTGCGCCCGCTGAGGCCGGTGACAAGGCCGCCGCAGGTGTAATGCGCTGCCGGCACTACCGGAATCGGCTGGCGGGTGATGTCAATGCCGAGCGCCAGGCAGCGCGAATAAATGGTGGGGAAGTGCTCGCGGATGAATTCCGCCGGTTGGTGCGAAATATCCAGGTACACGCAATCCAGACCGCGTTTTTTCATTTCAAAGTCTATGGCGCGCGCCACGATGTCGCGCGGCGCGAGCTCTGCGCGCTCGTCATGCTCCGGCATGAAGCGCGTGCCGTCGGGCAGCAGCAGGGTTCCGCCTTCGCCGCGCACCGCTTCGGTGATCAGAAATGATTTGGCGTGCGGGTGGTAGAGGCAGGTAGGATGGAACTGGATGAATTCCATGTTCGCCACCCGGCAGCCGGCGCGCCAGCCCATGGCGATGCCGTCGCCGGTGGCGGTATCGGGATTGGTGGTGTAGAGGTAAACCTTGCCCGCGCCGCCGGTGGCGAGCACGGTGTGACTGGCGGCTATGGTTTTGACATGGCCGGCCATGCTATCCAGGGCGTAGATACCGTGACAGCGGTTGTCCGGCAGGCCGAGCTTGGCGCCGGTAATCAAATCCACCGCGATATGGTGTTCCAGCACGCTGATATTGGGGTGCGCCTTGATTTTGGCTTCCAGCGTGGTTTGCACTGCGCGGCCGGTGGCATCCGCCGCATGAATCACCCGGCGGTGGCTGTGGCCGCCTTCGCGTGTGAGGTGGTAGCCGCTTTCGCTTTCTTCGTCGCGGGTAAAAGGCACGCCCTGGTTAATCAGCCACTGGATGCTTGCGCGCCCGTGCTCGACCACGTAGCGGGTGGCGGCTGCATCGCACAGCCCGGCGCCGGCGATCTGGGTGTCCGCGATATGTTCGGCGATGGAATCATCATCGCCCAGCACGGCGGCAATGCCGCCCTGAGCCCACGAGCTGGCGCCGTCTATCAGGGCTTTTTTGGTGATCAAGCCGATTTTTTTGCGTTCAGCGAGGTTGAGCGCCACCGTCAGGCCGGCCAGCCCGCTGCCGATAATCAGCACCTCAAAACGCTGCAATTTTTCCGCCCGCTAAGCAAAACGCTACTATAGCAGAGCGCGCCTGAACTATTCCCGCCGCGCACTGTCTTTCACGCTAGACATCGCATGTGTGTTTCCCGAGGGCGAACAGAAGGTTATACTAGCGCGCTATTGGGGACAGCTCGAATGGGTTACGGCTGCAACTATAACAAGCGGAATTCAGGGAAACGCTGCACATGGGTGATCGTGAAATCGACCAGCAGCTGGTCGAACGCGCACAACAC
>JBOIFQ010000026.1:0-4838 GCA_050741655.1 Burkholderiales bacterium
AGCAAACACAGCGCCTGCGGCAGAACTTCACGCGCTTGCGCGAAATATTCTTCGCGGCGCGCGAGCAGCGCGACTTTTGCGCCGGCTTCGGATAACGCTTGCGCCATCTCGAAACCCAGCCCGCGCGAGCCGCCAGTCACCAGCGCGATTTTGCCGTCCAGATTAAATCGCTCAAGAAAGCCTGACATGATTTCCTTTTCAGTAAGGCCGGAAGCGCTCCAGATATTTCGGGCTGGCGATTTTAAGTTTATCGCTCACGATTTTTTTCAGCACGCTCAAGGTCCCGGGCGGGATTTCGCCAACTCGAATAAGTTTTGTCATATGTCGATTCAATTCAATAATTTTATTAATTCGCCCTGCGGCCGGATCGGTTTCAATCTTACTTCCCAGCAGTACCGAAAGATTTTCCAGCTCGCTGCGCAGCAAATCATCTTCATGTTCCAGTTCACGCGCCAGAATGGCGAGCGCATTCATCGCCACCAGCAGGCGGAATTTCAGCCGCTCGTCGGTGATGGACGGCGCGATTTCGTTTTGCAGAAATTCCCGCACCGCTTGCGCGAGTTCCACGGCATCCGGTCTATCCTGCATAGCCGCCCTTTTCAATCAAGGAAAGAATTTCCAGCTCGATTTCGCAAGTCAGGCGTCCCAGCACCGCCAGTTCCACGCTGCGCTCCTGTCCCGACCAATGCCGCCGCGCCTGCGTGAGCGAGCCTATGGCCCAGCGCACATTGCCCGCGACCTCCCAGAAAAACAACTGCTGCGCGCCGATGTCGCGCCCGCTGAGTTCATTGTACTGCGCCAGAAATTCTTGCGCCGCGCTAAGGCCGCCGAGACGCAGATGATCCATGCCGAAACGCCACGCGCGCACCTGCGGCCACGCCAGATCCTCGGCCGCGGCGCCAAAATGCGCGAACTCCCAGTCCAGCACCGCCACCAGGCCGTTTTCATCCACCATCAGATTGCCGATGCGAAAATCGCCATGCACCAGCGTGTCTTGGTCGGCACCGGCGGCGCGCGCCGCATGTTCACGCATCCAGGCGAGACCCAGTTCAATCGCCGGATGCGGCTCGCCGAAGCTGTCGAGTTCCTGCTGCGCCCATTGCACGGCACGCAGTGAGGCCGCTTTTTTCGCATCCCCGTGTGCCGGCAGCGCGGGCAGCAGGCTTTTGGGAATGGCGTGGATTTTTGCCAGAGTTTGCGCCATTTGCGCCGGCATTTGCGCGCGGGCACGGCTCAATTCCGGTTTTTGCACTATGCGCCGGCCTATGCTCTCTCCTTGCACGCGCTGCATGACAAAGGCTTCGCGTCCCGCGAGATCGGCAAGGTAGCCGTAAACGCGCGGCACCTTGATCCCCGCCTGATACGCCGCCTGCAACACCGCACTCTCGTCGCGCAAGGAAAGAGTATGTTTATAAATTACCCCGCCGCCCGCGCGCCGCACCAGCAATTCCAGCGTCCCGTCGGGACCCACGGCATCCACTGCCCAGGCTTCCTTGGACGCGCCGCCGGGAATCATGCGGGCACTGCTTATCCGCACCGGCGAATCGAGCAGTTCGCCCAGCGCCTGCTGCATTTGTTCCGTCATGGCCGCAAGCATTGATGAAAAATGCGCCGCGCCAGCGCGTGGCGATGCACTTCGCTCGCGCCGTCGTAAATGCGGAAAGCGCGGATGTCGCGGTAAATATGCGACACCGGAGTGTCTTCGGAAACACCCAAGGCGCCGAGTATTTGCACTGCGCGATCCAGCGCGCGGTTCACCGCTTCCGAGACGAATACTTTCACCATCGAGGATTCGTGCCTGATGGGAACACCTGCGTCGAGTTTTTGCGCGGCATCCTGAATCAGCAGACGGCAGGCATGCAGTTCGATATGCGAATCGGCGATCATGAATTGCACGCCTTGATGTTCGGACAGCGTTTTGCCGAACGACACGCGTTCACCGGCGTAAGCGGTGGCGATTTGCGTGGCGCGCACCGCCGCGCCCAGCCAGCGCATGCAGTGCGTAAGGCGCGCCGGCCCCAAACGCAATTGCGCATACTCGAACCCTTTGCCTGCTTCCCCCAGCACCGCCGCATCGCTCACCGCGCAATTCACGAAATCAACTTCGCAATGCCCGCCCGGCATGAAGGAATCCATGCTGCCGATGACGCGCTTGATCCTGAAACCGGAGTGGTCCGTATCCACCAGGAACAGAGTCGCGCCGCTGGGCGTTTGCGCCAGAACGAGGCAAAACGCCGCGCCTTGCGCGCCGGTGATGAACCACTTTTTACCGTTGATGATCCACTTGCCGCGCTTTTTTTGCGCTTTGGTTTTGAGCGCGCTGGGGTCGGAACCCGCTCCCGGCGCCGGCTCGGTCATGGCGAAACAGGAACGCACTTTCCCCGCCGCCAGCGGCAGCAGATAACGCTTGCGCTGGTCTGCGTTGCATAAATGGTTGAGCGTGTGCAGATTGCCTTCATCGGGTGCGGCGGCATTAAGTGCACGCGGCCCGAGCAGACTCCTGCCCGCTTCTTCCAGAATCACCGCGGTGTCGCGCCAGTTGAGCCCCAGCCCGCCCAGCGCTTTGGGCATTTGCGGCAGATAAATTCCGGCCTGGCGCGCTTTTTCCTGCAGCTTGCGGTAAAGCGCGTCCTGGCGTTGAGTAGCATGCGCCAGCGGTTCTTTTTCGTGTGGAATGACTTCTTTTTCGATAAAGTCCCGCACCTTTTTTTGCAGCACCGGCAGACCGCCTGTGCGTGGAATCGCACCCATACTTACCGCCCTATACCTTAAAAGAGCTTATTGTGCTATGTTTTCATCGTTCCGGAAACGGTATCGGAGGCATCATGAACGCGCCACAATCCAAAAACAGCACCAGGTTTGACTGGCAGGATCCCCTGCTGCTCGACGAGCAATTAAGCAGCGATGAAAGGCTGGTACGTGATTCGGCGCGGGCGTACTGCCAAGACCGGCTCTTGCCGCGCGTGCTGGAAGCGCACCGCCACGAAAAATTTCCGCGCGAAATCTTCAACGAAATGGGCAGTTTAGGCTTTCTCGGCAGCACTATTCAGGGCTACGGCTGCGCCGGCGTGAATCAGGTCTGCTACGGCCTGCTGGCGCGCGAAGTCGAGCGCGTGGACAGCGGCTTCCGATCGGCGATGTCGGTGCAGTCCTCGCTGGTGATGCACCCGATTCATGCCTACGGCACGGAACAGCAGCGGCAAAAATATCTGCCGCGGCTTGCCAGCGGCGAATGGGTGGGCTGCTTCGGTCTCACCGAACCCGACCATGGCTCCGACGCCGGCGCCATGACCACGCGCGCCAAAAAAGCGGACGGCGGTTTTCGCCTGCACGGCAGCAAAATGTGGATCACCAACGCCCCGATTGCCGACCTGTTCGTGATCTGGGCCAAAGATGAAGCAAACGAAATCCGCGGCCTCATCCTGGAAAAAGGCATGCCGGGTTTATCCACCAGCAAGATCGAAGGCAAATTCAGCCTGCGCGCCTCGACCACCGGCAGCGTTGCCATGGATGAGGTTTTCGTGCCGCAAGAAAACCTGCTCAACGTCAGCGGCCTCAAGGGGCCGTTCGGCTGCCTCAACGAGGGGCGCTACGGCATCGCCTGGGGTGCGCTCGGCGCGGCGGAATTTTGCTGGCATGCCGCGCGCAACTACACTCTGGAACGCAGGCAATTCGGCCGCCCGCTGGCGGCCAATCAACTGATTCAGCTCAAGCTCGCCGATATGCAGACCGAGATCACCCTGGGTCTGCACGCGGCGCTAAGGCTGGGGCGGTTGCTGGATGCAGGCCGCGCCGCGCCGGAAATGGTTTCCCTGCTCAAGCGCAACAATTGCGGCAAGGCGCTGGAGATTGCGCGCAGCGCGCGCGACATGCACGGCGGCAACGGAATTTCCGATGAATATCATGTGATTCGCCACCTGCTCAACCTGGAAGCGGTGAATACCTACGAAGGCACGCATGACATCCATGCGCTGATTCTGGGACGCGCGCAGACTGGCATCGCCGCGTTCAGCTGAAATTGATTTGGAATTCAGGCCGTAGCCATGTATCATATGTCTTATAAGCATCATAAGCGCGGGAAGGGCTGGCTATGTTGAAACTGTGCGGCTTCAGCGTAAGCAATTATTACAACAAGGTAAAATTTGCGCTGCTCGAAAAAAACCTTCCGTTTCAGGAAGTGCTGGTCTATCCGAGCAGCGAAGAAGGGCATCTTAAGCGCTCGCCCATGGGCAAAGTGCCCTATTTGGACACCGGCAACGGCACGCTGTGCGAATCGCAGGTGATTATCGACTATCTGGAAGACACTTACCCGAATCCTCCGCTGTACCCGGATAATTCACAACATAAAGCCAAATGCCGCGAGCTGATTACTTTCATTGAATTGCACCTGGAACTGGTGGCGCGGCGGCTGTACACGGAAGTATTTTTCGGCGGCAAAGTCTCGGATGAGGTAAAAGCCGAAGTAAAAAAACAACTGGAAAAAGGCGTGAAAGCCTTTGCCCGGCTGGCGAAATTCAGCCCGTATATCGCCGGCGACGCTTTTACTTATGCGGATTGCGCGGCGTTTGTGCACCTGCCGATGGTGTCCATAGTTTCCCAGAAGATTTACGGCACCGACATGCTGGAATCCATCAACGGGATCGCGCCCTACCTCGAACTGATCGGCGCGCGGCCGCACGCGCAAAAAATCACTGTCGACCGTGAAGCCGCCACGCCCGCTTTCAGGGCAGCGCTTAAAAAGCGCGCTTGACCAGGCTCAACGGGGCGGCGGTACGAAACCCCCGGCAATTTCGCTCAGGCATTTGGCAAATGCAATGGGAGTACGGTCTTCCAGATAT
>JBOIFQ010000027.1:0-9000 GCA_050741655.1 Burkholderiales bacterium
GCCGTGCGCATGGCGGTGATGAGCATGCTGGCGGGCAACGGATGAAAATCCATATCAAAAACGGCCGCGTGATAGACCCGAAAAACGGCGTGGACGCGGTGCAGGATATGTTTATCGCCGCGGGCAAAATTCAGGCCCTGGGGCGCGCTCCCGAGGCTTATCACGCCAACCGCGTGCTGGATGCAGCTAATCTCATCGTCTGTCCCGGACTGATCGATGTTTCGGCGCGGCTGCGCGAACCGGGCTTCGAATACAAAGCCACGCTGGAATCCGAAATGCTGGCGGCGGTGGCGGGCGGCGTGACCAGTCTCGCCTGTCCGCCCGACACCGACCCGCCTCTGGATGAACCGGGGCTGGTGGAAATGCTCAAGCACCGTGCCCGGAGTTTGAACCAGGCGCGCGTTTATCCCATCGGCGCGCTGACGCAGGGGCTCAATGGCCTGCGCATCACCGAAATGGCGGAATTGCACGACGCCGGCTGCGTGGCATTCTCGCAAGCCAACGCGCCGCTCGACAACACCGAAGTGCTGATGCGCGCCATGCAATACGCGGCGACTTTCGGCTACCGCGTGTGGCTGCGCCCGCAGGATGCGCATCTGGCGAGCGGCGGCGTGGCGCACGACGGCGAAGTGGCGACCCGTCTCGGATTACCCGCGATCCCCGGCTGCGCCGAAACGATTGCACTCGCCACTATTTTGCTGCTGGCGCGGCAAACCGGCGCGCGCATTCATCTGTGCCGGCTGTCCACCGCCGAGGGCGTGGACATGGTAAGACTGGCCAAGGCGCAGGGTTTGCCGGTCACCTGCGATATCGCCGCGGTGCATGCGCACTTGAGCGAAATGGATCTGGGATTTTTCGATTCCAACTGCAATCTGATTCCGCCGCTGCGTTCCCTGCGTGACCGCGATGGCTTGCGTGGCGGGCTGAAAGACGGCGCGATCGATGCCATCTGTTCGGATCACACTCCGGTGGACGATGACGCCAAGCTGTTGCCTTTCGCCGAAGCCGAAGCCGGCGCGACCGGACTGGAGTTGCTGCTCCCGCTCACCCTGAAATGGGCGCATGAAACGCAAACGCCACTGTTGGCGGCGCTCGCCAAAATCACTCAGCATCCGGCCAGGATACTCGGTATAGACGCCGGGCACTTGGGCCTCGGCCATGCCGCCGATGTGTGCATTTTTGATCCCGGGCAGCAGGTCAAAATTGATGCTATCATGTTGAAAAGTCAAGGAAAAAATTCTCCGTTTTTAGGCTATGAACTTCCCGGGAAAGTACGCTACACGCTGGTTGAAGGCCACCTCGTGTACGAGACTTAGACCCGGCGCAGTGAACGGTGTAAAATACGCCCTACCTCAGGTCACTCCCTAGCTTCAACTTAATCCCATGAATCCTTTGCTTGATTTTTCAGGCCTGCCGCGCTTTTCCCAAATCGAACCGGCGCACGTCGCGCCCGCAGTGGATGCCTTGCTGGCGGAAAACCGCGCGTTGGTGGATAAACTGGTGGTGGACACGGCGCCGGCGAGCTGGAATAATTTTATCGTGCCGCTGGAAGATGCCAACGAGCGTCTCGCGCGTGCCTGGGGACAAATCTCGCATCTCAATGCGGTGATGAACAGCGCGGAATTGCGCGCGGCCTACAACGCCAATCTGCCCAAAATCACCCAATACCACAGCGAACTCGCGCAGCATCAGGGGCTGTTTGAAAAATATCAAGCGCTCAAAGCTTCGAACGAATTCGCCGGCCTTAACCGCGCGCAGCAGAAAGTAGTGGAAAACGAACTCAGGGATTTCCGTCTCGGCGGAGTCGAATTGCCGGCGCAGAAAAAAACGCGTTTCATGCAAATCCAGGAAGAGCTGTCGAGTCTCGCGGCCAGATTCGAGGAAAACATACTCGACGCCACCAATGCTTTCGCGCTTTACATCGAAAATCGCGACCAACTGGCCGGCCTGCCCGATGATGCGCTGGAAGCCGCCAGCGAAGCCGCTTTGAAAGACGGCAAAACCGGCTGGAAGCTCACTCTGCATGCGCCCTCGTGGATGCCGGTAATGCAATATGCGGATAAGCGCGGCTTGCGCGAAAATCTTTACCGCGCCTATGCCACGCGCGCTGCGGAATTTGGCAAGCCGGAATGGGATAACACCGCGCTCATTACGCAAATTCTCAGACTGAAACAGGAAAAGGCGCGGCTATTGGGTTATGCCGATTACGCGCAAGTGTCGCTGGCGCGCAAAATGGCACGCTCCGCGCGCGAAGTACTGGACTTCCTGCGCGAACTGGGGCAAAAAGCCAAACCCTACGCCGAACGTGATTTTGCCGACCTCGCGGAGTTCGCGCGCAATGAACTTAAACTGGAACAACTCGAAGCGTGGGACATCGCTTACGCTGCGGAAAAGCTGCGTGCCCGGCGTTATGCTTTTTCCGATCAGGAAGTGAAACAATATTTCCCCGAGCCGCAAGTGCTGGCCGGAATGTTCCAACTGGTGGAAACGCTGTACGGCATACGCATCGAGCAAGCCGCTGCACCGGTGTGGCATCCCGACGTACGCTTTTACCACATTTATGATTTTGGCGGCCGGCTGATCGGGCAGTTCTACGCCGACCTCTACGCGCGTCCCTCCAAGCGCGGCGGAGCCTGGATGGATGAAGCCATCGCGCGGCGGCGCAAGAACGGGGCGATTCAAACCCCCGTCGCCTATCTCAACTGCAATTTTTCCGCGCCGGTAGGCGGCAAACCCGCGCTGTTCACGCACAACGAAGTGATCACGCTGTTCCATGAATTCGGCCACGGCCTGCATCATTTGCTGACTGCGGTGGAAGAACTCGGGGTCTCCGGCATCAACGGCGTGGAATGGGACGCGGTGGAATTGCCCAGCCAGTTCATGGACAATTTCTGTTGGGAATGGGACGTGCTCAAACATCTGACGCGCCACCTGGGAACCGGCAAAACCCTGCCCAGGGAGTTGTTCGATAAAATGCTGGCCGCAAAGAATTTCCAGAGCGGCCTGCAAACCATGCGCCAGATCGAATTTTCGCTGTTCGACATGCACCTGCATTACGATTTTGATCCGCAAGGCGGCAAGACGCCGCTGCAGTTGCTGGACGAAATCCGGCGCGAAGTGGCGGTGGTGTTTCCGCCGCAATACAACCGCTTTCCCAACAACTTCTCACATATATTCGCCGGCGGTTACGCCGCGGGCTATTACAGCTACAAATGGGCGGAAGTGCTGTCGGCCGACGCCTACAGCCTGTTCGAGGAACACGGAGTGGTGGACCGGGACACCGGGCAGCGTTTCCGGCAGGAGATACTCGGCATGGGTGGCAGCCGTCCGGCGCTGGAATCGTTTATGGCGTTCCGCGGCCGCGCGCCAAAAATAGACGCCTTATTGAAGCATAATGGAATGGCGGATGCTGCACATTAATGTGCGTTATGCTAAGGTTGGCTCATAAACCCAAACCAGAAATACCAAACCAGACTTGATGCGGCTTGCCGCCTGGAACGTTAATTCGCTGAAAGTCCGCCTGCCGCAGGTCGTGGAGTGGCTCTCCATGCAAAAGCCCGACGTGCTGTGCCTGCAGGAACTCAAACTCGAAGATCACAATTTTCCACTGGCTGAAATCCAGTCCGCGGGCTATCACGCGTTGTTTGCCGGCCAAAAAGCTTATAACGGCGTCGCCATTCTGAGCCGGGCGCAAGGCAGCGATGCTATAGCCTCGATTCCGCAATTCGTCGATGTGCAAAAGCGCGTGCTCGCCGCGACTATTGACGATGTGCGCGTGATTTGCGTTTACGTGCCCAACGGGCAGAGCGTGGATTCGGACAAATACCGCTACAAACTGGATTGGCTGGACGCATTCACAACCTGGCTCAAGGCCGAGATCGCATTCCACCCGCGCGTCGCGGTGTTGGGTGATTTCAACATCGCGCCGGAAGACCGCGACGTGCATGACCCCCAGGCCTGGGAAGGCAATGTGCTGGTGAGTCCGGCTGAACGGCAGGCTTTCAGTGTATTGCTCGCGCTGGGGCTGAAAGACAGTTTCCGCTTGTTCGAACAAGCGGAGAAATCCTTCACCTGGTGGGATTACCGCCTGAACGGCTTCAAGCGCAACCTGGGGTTGCGCATAGATCATATCCTGCTAAGCAACGCCCTCGCCACCGCGTGTCAATCCAGCGCCATTGATATCGTGCCGCGCCGCCACGAACGGCCCTCAGACCATGCGCCGGTGCTGGCGGACTTAGATTAAACAGCGGAACTTCTATTTCTGGAAGGGGCTCCTCGCCAACCACCATGAAATCAAGCGCGGCAGGTACCATGCCTGATCCCGCGGATGCGGATATTTAATCCTCGGGCTTGTCCTCGAGTCCGAGTTCCTGGATTTTACGGGTAAGCGTATTGCGCCCCAGCCCGAGCAATCTGGCGGCTTCGATGCGCCGCCCGCCGGTATGCGCCAGCGCCTTGTCAATCAACGCTCTCTCAAAGCGCCGGGTGAGTTCTTCCATGATGGCCTGGTCACCGCGATTAAGCGCGCGCTCCGCCTCCTTCTCCAGCGCCCCGATCCAGCCGGTTTCCTGAACAGCGCTCTCCACCCGCAATTCGGGCGGCAGGTCTTTCACTTCGATATTTTGTCCCGGCGCCATGACATTGAGCCAGTGGCAGAGGTTTTCCAGTTGCCGTACATTACCGGGAAAATCCTGCGCGGCGAGAAATTTCAAGCTGGTTTCGGATAGCCGCTTCACTTCCACACCCAGGTCTTTCGCGCTTTTCTGCAAAAAATGCCGCGCCAGCAGAGGAATATCGTCGCGCCGTTCGCGTAGTGACGGCAGGCGCAGGCGAATCACGTTCAGGCGGTGAAACAAATCATCGCGGAACAATCCCTGCTTCACGCGCTGCTCGAGATCCTGGTGCGTGGCGGCGATCACGCGCACGTTGGCTTTGATCGGCTGATGGCCGCCCACGCGGTAAAACTGGCCGTCCGACAGTACGCGCAACAAACGCGTCTGCAAATCGGCCGGCATGTCGCCGATTTCGTCCAGGAAAAAAGTTCCGCCGTCGGCCTGCTCGAAGCGGCCGCGGCGCATCGCCTGCGCGCCGGTGAACGCGCCGCGCTCGTGGCCGAATAATTCGGACTCGAGCAAATCCTTGGGTATCGCGGCGGTGTTAATCGCGACGAAAGGCTTTTGCGTGCGTGGGCTGTGGCGGTGCAATGCGCGCGCCACCAGTTCCTTGCCGGTTCCCGATTCACCGGTAATCAGCACCGTGGCTTGCGATTGAGACAGCCGGCCTATGGCGCGAAATACTTCCTGCATCGAAGCTGCCTGACCGAGAATTTCCGGCGCCGACTGCGGCACTTCCGCCGCGCTGTCTTCGGGCGGACCTTGCTGCAAGGCGCGGCGGATGAGTTCCAGCGCATGATCAATATCGAACGGCTTGGGCAGATATTCAAACGCGCCGCCCTGAAACGCCGCCACCGCGCTGTCCAGATCCGAATAGGCGGTCATGATAATCACCGGCAGCTGCGGCAAACGTTGCTTCAGCGTTTGCAGCAACTCGATCCCCGAACCGCCCGCCATGCGGATATCCGACACCACCACTTGCGGCGGCGCAGAATTCAGCGCCGCCAGGGCTTCCGGCGCAGCGGAAAACATTTTGAACGCGATGCCTTCGCGCGTCAGTGCTTTTTCCAGCACCCAGCGGATGGAACGGTCATCGTCAATAATCCACACCGGTTTCATCAGGCCGGCTCCGGATTGCCGTTTTCCGGCAGCGGCAGCAGCAACGTGAAGCAGGTGCGCCCCGGCCGGCTTTCGCATTCGATAATGCCATGATGCTGATTGACGAACGTCTGTGCGATGGTAAGACCGAGGCCGCTGCCGCCTTCCTTGCCGGAAACCAGTGGGAAAAAAATCTTTTCGCGAATCGCTTCGGGCACTCCCGGTCCGTCGTCTATGATCTGCACCAATAGCGCCAGGCGGTAGCGCTTCTTCGCCAGCGTGGTTTGCCGCGCAATGCGCGTGCGCAGAATAATCTTGCCCAGGCCTTGTATGGCCTGCGCGGCGTTGCGCATGATGTTCAATAGCGCTTGCATTAATTGTTCGCGGTCGCCGGTAAGCGTGGGCAGGCTGCTATCGTAATCGCTCTGAATGCTGATGCCTTGCGGGAATTCGGCGAGCAACAGGGTTTTCACCTGCTCCAGCACTTCGTGGATATTCACCTCGGCGAGCCGGGGCAGGCGGTGCGGCGTCAGCATGCGGTCCATCAAGGACTGCAAGCGATCGGCTTCGCGTATGATGACTTGCGTGTATTCATGCAGGCTGACGCGTTCCAGTTCGCGTTCCAGCAGTTGCGCCGCGCCGCGAATGCCGCCCAGCGGGTTCTTGATTTCATGCGCGAGATTACGGATGAGCTCACGGTTTGCCTGCTGCTGTTCCAGCATGCGCTCATCGCGTGCGATTTTCAGTTGTTGATCCATTTGCCGGAATTCCAGCATAACGCGCGCCGTGGTGGTTTCCAGCGGCGTGGTGGCGCAGCTCAAATGCAGTCTGGGACGCCCGTGTACCGCAAGCTGCAGATCGTGTTCGATGTAACTGCAATTATGATTGAACGCGTAGTTCAAGGCAGCGGTCAGCATGTTGGCCTCGTCAAATACCTGACTTAACGCCCGCCCTTTGATGTTTTTGGCGCTCAGCTCGAACAGATTTTCCGCTGCGGGGTTGACGTATTGCACCAGCAAATCCTCGTCGAGCAGTATCACCGCGGTCGCGAGCAGCTCCAGGCCATTGAAGACGGCGGGCTTCATGATTGGTTAACTGTACAGAAAAGCTTTAGCAAGAACCGCGCCACGAAAAAAACTTCAAGCGCGGGCGCTGGTATCGAAGTGAACGGATTGTTTTTCGGTAAAGGACTTATTTCAAGCCCGCCAGTTCCTGCTGGAGCGCCTCAACATTTTTTTCGTGCACCGCGACCGTGTCCTTGAACGGCTGCACCCGGTCCAGGTATCTCTGGTAATTGCGCTCGCTTCCCAAGCGCACGGCTTCCGCCTCGGCGAGCGCTTTCTTGGCTTCTTCCAGCTGCTTGTTTTCCTGCTCCAGCTCGCTTTCCAGAATCTGGCGGCGTTGCCCGTCGCGGCTTTTCTGCGTCTCGGCGTCAACCCTGGGAAAAGCCCCCGGCGTAGCGCCTGATGGCTTGTAACCGGGCACCGTAGTCAACGGCTCCAGATTGAGTTTCTGCGCGCCCTTGCTGGGAATATTGGAATAGGTGACACGGCCGTCTTCATCCACCTTCTTGTAGATATCGGCTACGACCGGCGTCCAGCCCAACAACAACGCAATTGCCAACACAACTCTCATGTTTCTTCACCACTCTCGCGGAAAATTATGGCACTTGGGTTTTAGACCTCGCGGCCCGAATTTTGCTGCCGGTTGATGCCCAAGTCTAGGCTAAATAAGAGAAATTTTCAATTCGAGTAAGGTGCGGCAGTTTACCAAAAAACAGGGCGGTATTCCCCGCCCTGTTTTGCGCACGCAGATGCAGATTACGTTTACAGACTATAGTACATTTCAAACTCAACCGGATGCGTAGTCATGCGAAAGCGCGTGACTTCTTCCATCTTGAGCGCGATGTAGGCGTCCAGCATGTCGTTGGAGAACACCCCGCCGCGCGTCAGGAAATCGCGGTCTTTATCCAGGTTTTCCAGCGCTTCTTCGAGCGAGGCGCAGGGATGCGGCACCTTGGCGGCCACTTCCGGCGGCAGGTCGTACAGGTTTTTATCAATTGGATCGCCGGGGTGAATCTTCTTCTGCACCCCGTCCAGGCCCGCCATCAGCATTGCCGCAAAAGCGAAATAAGGATTGGCGGTCGGGTCGGGGAAACGCACTTCGACGCGGCATGCTTTCGGATTGCTCACGTATGGAATGCGGCAGGCGGCAGAACGGTTGCGCGC
Organism: Burkholderiales bacterium; assembly: GCA_050741655.1. Taxonomy (GTDB): domain Bacteria; phylum Pseudomonadota; class Gammaproteobacteria; order Burkholderiales; family JAHFRG01; genus JAHFRG01. Next base: position 7,940 of record JBOIFQ010000027.1, read on the forward strand.
AGAGTAGGCAAGGTTGATCGGCGCTTCGAAGCCCGGCACCAGGCGTTTGTAGGAATTAGTGCCCGGATTGGTGATGGCGTTGAGCGCCTTGGCGTGCTTGATGATACCGCCGATGTAGTAAAGCGCGAATTCGGAAAGCCCGGCATAACCGTTGCCTGCGAATAAATTCTGCCCGCCTTTCCACACCGATTGATGCACGTGCATGCCAGAGCCGTTGTCGCCGACGATGGGCTTGGGCATGAAAGTCGCGGTCTTGCCGTAGGAATGCGCCACCATATGCACGGTGTATTTCAGAATCTGCATCCAGTCGGCGCGCTTCACCAGCGAATTGAACTTGGTGCCGATTTCATTCTGGCCGGCGGTCGCCACTTCGTGGTGGAACACTTCGACTTCCACGCCTTGCTCTTCCAGCGCCAGCGCTATCGCATTGCGGATATCTTGCAGCGAATCCACCGGCGGCACCGGGAAGTACCCCCCTTTCACTGAAGGGCGGTGGCCGGAATTGCCGCCTTCGAATTCCTCGCCCGATGACCATGCGGCTTCCTCGGATTTGATTTTAACTGAGCAGCCGGACATGTCCACATTCCAGGTCACCGAATCAAAAATGAAGAACTCGGGTTCGGGCCCGAAGTAGGCGGTATCGCCCAGGCCGGTGGATTTCAGATAGGCTTCTGCGCGCTTTGCGATCGAGCGTGGATCGCGGTCGTAACCCTTGCCATCGGAAGGCTCCACCACATCGCAGCTGATGTTCAGCGTGGTTTCGTCGGTAAACGGATCTATGCGCGCGGAATCGGCATCGGGCTTGAGCAGCATGTCGGACGCTTCTATGCCTTTCCAGCCAGCGATGGAAGAGCCGTCGAACGCGTGGCCGTCATCGAATTTGTCCTGGGTGAACTGTTTAGCCGGCACTTGAACGTGCTGTTCCTTGCCGCGGGTGTCGGTGAAACGCAGGTCAACGAATTTGACCTCTTTGTCTTTCAGCAACTTCAAAACATCAGCGGGTGCTGCCATTTTTTTTCTCCTAAATTAAACGCAGGGTATTGAAATCGGGAAGCGTCAGC
>JBOIFQ010000028.1:0-2902 GCA_050741655.1 Burkholderiales bacterium
GATAAACCTCGTTAGCGCGCGCATCGCCTGCTTAACTCGCGCTCGGAAGCACGAACTCATTCGCCGGGTCCTGACCGCGGTAGTCGTAACCCACAGCCTCGTTAACCGGCGTGCTGACGCGGTAGCCGTTGGGATTGCCGTCGCTAATGCTTAATTGCTGGTCCAGCCAGTCATCGCTTTCACCCGCATGCGCGGCTTGTACCAAGCCCAATATGCCTACCAGCACCGCACCGAGCACCGCTGATTTGATTCCAGTTTGCTTAATCATGATTTATCCTTTCCTAAAATGTGAACTCGTTATTGAATGGTTGCCGCAGGATTGATCCATTTCGGCTGCATTCGAGTTCGCATTATCGGCTTGGCAAATCACACAGACATCACGCAAAACTCACATTTTCATCACGCCACCAGCCGCAGGCCCGGCATGCTGACATAACCCGGCAACGCCTGGATGCGCCGCATCCACTTGAGCACCGCGGGATAAGGGTCGAGCATGACGCCGCCCTCCTCGGCCAGCGCCACATAGGGATAGCAGGCGAGATCGGCGATGGTGGCGCGCCCCAGCGCCAGCCATTGATTATTCTGCAAATGCTGCTCCAGCACCTTGAGCGCGCCCTGCCCGCGCGCCTGCAAATCGCTTAAAATGCCCACCGGCCGCTTGAATAAAAGCACCACGCGCGCGTGAGCCAGACCGTACATGATTTCATTTTGCGCCAGCGCCAGCCATTGCGTGACTTGCGCCATGCCGTGCGCATCCAGCGGCAACCATTGTTCACCGCTATAACGGCGCGCCAGGTAAACCAGAATCGCGGTGGAATCCCAGATGGCCTTGCCGTCGTCCGTTTCCAGCACCGGAATCTGGCCGCGCGGATTGAGCTTGAGAAACTCCGGTTTCTTCTGTTCGCCCGCCGCGGTATTGATGATTACGCTTTCATAAGGCAAACCGAGCAGCGCCAGAAACAAACGGATTTTGTAGCTGTTGCCGGAGACATCGCGATCGTAAAGTTTCATGAGCTTCCTATATTATTTAAGTAAACAAGGTCAGCACACCGGTATAGCCGTAAAGACGGTTATGCGAAATCTCGCCGTTGGCGAAAAATCCCACCAGAGGGAAATCACCCAGAACACTTTGGATGATTTTGAGTTCTTCGGAATGGGCGCCGAACAGATGCGCACCGCGCCCGAGACAGGAAAAATACAGCCCGCCCCTGGGTGGCGCCTTGAGTCCGCGTTGAATGTCCTTGAGCATGCGCTGCATATCGTCATACGCCGTGGCCTCGTCGCGGCGGCAGAACATGAGCGCCGCGCCCGGCTGCAGCCATTCGCCGATGGCGATGAGTTTCTGCTCCACGTCTATGCCGGCCAGGTTGCGCACCACATAATCGCCGGTGTCCGATCCCACGATGGGCAGCGCGGCAAAAATAACTCCGGCGGCGCGCTTGAGGTCGCGTGCCAGCACTTCCCCAATGTCTTGGCGGAACACATCCAGCGCGGGACGGCCATCCAGGCTGACGAGGATATTACGCTGGCATTCGCTCACCACATGCCGCGGCCCGATCGGCGTGCAGCCTTGTGTGAGCCTGGTCGCGACCGCCACCGCCTCGGAAAAAATCACTCCCGACATTCCGCTCTCCACCACCCCGCCGGCAATTTGCACATGCCGGTTGCGCGAGCTGGTGAGCCCGCCGACCAGGAATCCGCTTTGCATGGCGTCCGCCACGTCTTCAATCAAGGCGCCGAGATCCGGAGTGTCCGGGCTCGCATGCACTATCGCGAAATGCGCGTCGGCGCCGGATGTCACCGGCAGTTCCTCGGCGCCGGTGGTCACGTCGCGAAAAACACGGAATGAAGCCGGGGGTAACTCGGCCAGCATTACCGCCAATGCCGGCTGGTCCAGATATTCGTGACCGGTGCCGCACACGGCCACGCCCGCGGTGCCGACCCAGTGAGCGATACCGGTATGACTTCTGAAATAATCCAGGATGTGCCCGGCGTGGGGAACAAATATATCGGTAAGGTAGAGAAATCCAAGATTCGCCGCCGGCGGCACGCGGCCGATTTGCACCAGACAAGCCTGCGCCGCATCCTGCCATTGCGTTGCACCGGCATGGCCGTATTTGAAGCTGCCGCTCATGGAGGAATTATCCGCTTGCCGGCTGTCACGCACAATCGCGGTATCTGCCGGTATAATCCGTGCATGAGTAAGGGAAAAAAATCATGAATCTCGACCGCGTGGGACCGGGGCGCGATCTGCCTGACGATTTCAACGTCATTATCGAAATCCCGATGAATGCCGACCCCATCAAATACGAGCTCGACAAGGAAACCGGCGCCTTGTTCGTGGACCGCTTCATGTCCACCGCGATGTTTTATCCCTGCAATTACGGCTACATCCCGCGCACCATTTCCGACGACGGCGATCCGGTGGATGTGCTGGTGCTGTCTCCGGTGCCACTGATTTCAGGCGTGGTGGTGCGCTGCCGCCCGGTCGGCATGCTGCAAATGAGCGACGAGGCCGGCGGCGACGCCAAATTGCTGGCCGTGCCCATAGAAAAACTGCTGAGCATCTATGGCCGCATCAAGACCCCTGAAGATCTGCCGGAACTCACGCTGGCGCGCATCGCCCATTTCTTCGAACACTACAAGGACCTGGAGCCGGGCAAATGGGTGAAACTTACCGGCTGGGCCGGCCCGCAAGCCGCCAGGGAAGAAATCATGACGGGCGTGACGCGCTACAATTCCGCAGCCAGGAAAGCCAAAGCTTAAAACCGCGGAAACTGACCGAAGCTGTTGTTTACTACTAGCAATTTGCCTCGTTTCAGGCTATAGTTACCAAATACTCCTCAAGTTTTACTTGAGGGAGCGTTTTCAGGAGAGCGACCATGAATCCAAGCGTAAAATC
>JBOIFQ010000029.1:0-3614 GCA_050741655.1 Burkholderiales bacterium
CAGCACTTCCCCGCCGCGATTACGCGCCGCGCACACGCGAAAGCGCAGCGCGCTTTCCATGCCCCAACACTTTTCCATTTCGCGCAGCAGCGTCTGCGCGTGCGTTTCGCAGTCCACCACGGCAAAACCGGTGGGACCCCAGGAACTCTGGCCGAAACATTCCACGCCTTGCTTTTCCAGCCAGCCCAGCACGTCGCTTACCTTGCGGCTGGCATAGCGGCCGCCCTGTGCGGATGCAAAATGATCGCCCACCACGCGCTGCACTTCGGTCACTGCCTGGCCAAATTCCCTCAGATCGGCTGCCACCAAAGCCGGCATGATGTGCATCAACACCAGCCGGCACAAATGCGCGGCGCTGGCCTCGGGAAATTGCGGCAGGGCACGAAACGCCTGGGTTTCCTGATCGCCGTGCAGTCCGTGTACCTGCATGTCAAAAATCAGCAGGATGCGCCACTGCGGCGGAAACGCGATGCGGCTGGTGATGCGCGGCGGTTCATTGTTTTCGCCGCGGCCACCGTCAACCAGGAACCCGCCGTGCTCGAAAGCGCCAATACCGATACCGGAACGGCTGCCGCGGCCAAGCGCCGTGGCGATGTCGCGCGCGCCGAGATCCAGCCGGTACAAACGCGCCACCGCAATGCCGGCGGCGATGGCCAGTTGCGTGCCCGAACCCAAACCCACATGTTCGGGTATCGCCTGCACCACCGCCATGCGCACCGCGCCACGCAACGCCAGTTTTTCACCCAGACAGCGCAATGCGCTCATGGCACGCTGGGTTTGCGCGCCTTCCACCGAAAAACTTTGCGCGCGCTCGGCATAAATGCGCGTGCTGAAACCGTCGAGCGCGAGCCCCAGGCTGCCGAAGCGCCGCCCGCTCGCGCCATTCAAATCCATGAAGCCCAGATGCAAGCGCGCCGGCGCTTCCACGACTACGTTTTGGCCGGGCTCATCCGCATCCGGCTTGTCGTTCATTATCAATTGATTTTAACCCAAAAAAGTTCAGCAACTATCATGCCACTCGGTTTTTCCATTTTATTTCAAGCCGGTCGCGATGGCCTGGGAATTCTGTTGCGACGCACGCGGAGCAGTGTGTCACTTGCGCGGCTCTGGAATGATGCGCCGCCATGCTGCGAGTCTGTACTCTTAACACTATAGCAAAAATCCTTTTTATTCCCACGCAAAAAATGCGAGCCTATGCATAAAATACGGCAGATGGCATAGTATGTGCTGTGCATACCCGGCTTTAAGTATTTCAAAAATTCCGTGATGACGAACTCCATGCATGACGAAGTGCCGTGCCCGTTTTGCAGCCTGGCATGCGACGATCTGCGCCTCGATGCCGGCCTGCAGGTGGCGGCGAACGGCTGCGAGCTTGCGCGCAAAGGTTTCGCCGCCTTGAACCTCCCGGCCGCGGCGCCGCGCATCGCGGGCAAGAGTGCGGCGCTGGCCGCAGCCACGGCGCGCGCCGCGCAACTGCTGGGGCAATCACGCCTGCCGCTGTTCGGCGGATTGGCCACCGATGTCGCGGGCATGCGCGCGCTGCTTGATCTCGCCGATCGTTGCGGCGCGGTGGTGGACCCCCTGCACGGCCGCGCCCTGATGCGCAATGTGCTGGCGCTGCAGGATAGCGGCTGGCTGACCACGACCTTGAGTGAAATAAAAAACCGCGCCGATCTGCTGATTTTCGCCGGCACCGATGCGGTGAGCCGCTTTCCGCGTTTTTTCGAACGCTGCGTGTGGAACCGCGAAGCCCTGTTCGATCACGGCGGACGTGAAATCATTTATCTCGGACGCGGGCTGAATACCGCGGCAGGCGTGGCGCCCGATGGCCGCCAACCGGCGCTGATTGATTGCGATATTACCCGCATCGGCGAGCTGACCGCCGCGCTGCGCGCGCTGATCGCCGGTAAAACCCTGCAAGCCGGTTCCGCCGCCGGCGTGCCGCTGGCGCAACTGCAAAAATTGGCGGCGCGCATGCAGCGGGCGCGCTACGGCGTGCTGGTGTGGTCGGTTGCCGATTTCGAATTCGCTCACGCCGAACTGGCGGTGCAAAGCCTGTGTGAACTGATCAAGGATCTGAATCACGCTACGCGCTTTTCCGGTTTTCCGCTCGGCGGCAACGACGGCGGCATGACCGCAAGCCAGGTGTGCGCGTGGCAAAGCGGTTACCCGGCGCGCATCGGTTTCGGCCGCGGCCATCCCGAATACGATCCGCACTTGTTCGATTGCGCGCGTCTGCTGGAAGCGGGCGAGGCGGATTTTCTGCTGTGGAGTTCCAGTTTCAAGGCGCAGCACACGCCGCCCGCGAGCGGCGTTCCCACCGTGGTGCTGGGAGTCAGCGGCATGCGTTTCGAGCGTGAACCGGAAGTTTATATTCCGGTCGCCACCCCCGGCCTGGACCATTCCGGCCATGCTTACCGCGTGGACAACGTGGTGGCGCTGCATTTGAAAAAATTGCGCGACTCTCCCCTGCCTTCGGTGGCTGCGGTCGTGAATATGATTGGAAATAAATCTTGAACCGCAAAGGGCGCGAAGGACGCAAAGGAAAATCCAAATCAAAAATATAATAAATGCTTTACTTGGCGTCCCTGGCGGTTAACACAGGTCATCAAATGCTACTGAAACTGACAGGCGGGAAAATTTACGACCCCGCCCATGACATCAACGGCGAGGTGCGTGATCTTTACCTGCAGGACGGGCGCATCGTCGCGGCGCCCGCGGCCGGCGCGCGCATCAGCCAGGAATACGATTTGCGCGGCAAAATCGTGATGGCGGGCGCGATTGATCTGCACACGCATATCGGCGGCGGCAAGGTGAATATCGCGCGTGCGATGCTGCCCGAGGATCATCGCGGCGATGTGGCGCTGCGCACCGCACTCACGCGTTCCGGCTGCGGCCACGCCGCGCCATCCACACTCACCACCGGCTACCGCTATGCCGAAATGGGCTACACCGCGTGTTTCGAGCCCGCCATGCTGCCGATGAACGCGCGCCAGGCGCATATGGAAATGGGCGACACACCGATGGTGGACAAAGGCGCTTACGCCATGCTCGGCAGCGACGATTTCCTGCTGCGCCTGCTGGCGGCGAAACAGGACCAGCAAGCCATCAACGATTATGTGGCGTGGACGCTCAGCGCCGCGCAGGCGATCGGCATCAAGGTGGTGAATCCCGGCGGCATTTCCGCGTTCAAGTTCAACCAGCGCAATCTCGACGTGGACGAAGCGAGCGCGCATTACCAGATCACGCCGCGCCAGATCCTGAAAACCCTGTCGCGCGCGGTTTACGATCTGGGCATACCGCATCCGCTGCACGTGCACGCCAGCAATCTCGGCGTGCCGGGCAACGTGGACACCACGCTGGAAACCATGCGCGCGGCGGAAGGGCTGCCGATTCACCTCACTCACATCCAGTTTCACAGCTACGGCACCGAGGGCGAGCGCAAGTTTTCTTCCGGCGCGGCGCGCATCGCGGAAGCCATCAACCAAAATAAAAACGTTTCCGCCGACGTCGGACAGATCATGTTCGGCCAGACCGTCACCGCCTCGGGCGACAATATGGCGCAGCACCGCAACGCGCCTTTCGGCAATCCCAAAAAATGGGTGGTGATGGAC